>NZ_RAWD01000029.1:0-48659 GCF_003612065.1 Corallococcus sp. CA047B | reverse complement strand
CGGCCAGGGGGGCCTTCGTCGGGGGGGCGGCCCGCCAGAGGCGCTTCGCGGTGAAGAGCATGAACACGCCCATGGTGCCGTTCAGGTACAGCCAGGCGACGTAGAGCTCGTGCCGGACGGTCCACATCCAGGCCATCAGCGTCAGGTTGAGCGCGAACACCAGCCCCACCACCACCAGCGCGGAGATGATGCCCGCCCGCCGCTTGAAGATGAGCAGGCTCAGGGTGAGCGGGTTCAGGAAGGTGAACAGCTCGTTGACGACCACGAAGCCCATGGGCACGGGGGCCTGCGGATCATTGGCGAAGAAGCCGTACGTCGCCGCGCTGGCGATGTGGATGAGCGAGCCGACCGAGAAGCACACGAAGTACACGGCCAGGATGAGGCGGTTGGGCCACACGGAGCCCCCGCTGGATGTCGAAGGTGTTTCAACGGTCATGACGTGTCTCCAGGACTGGAGGTGTCCCCCGGAGACGTCCCTCCCGTCCAGCCCCCCCCGCGTGGACTCCCGGGGGGTAACTCAATGGCCCGCGGAGCCGGGGGGCTCCACGCGCTCCACCTGCTGCTGCACGGCCTTGTCGGAGGCCACGTCGGCGCCCAACTGGACGTACGACAGCAGGAAGGTGCGCCCCTCCTTCGCCGGGGCGCTGGTGGCCGCGGTACGACCCAGGGCGTCGCGCCGGGCCTCGAAGGAGGTCAGCGTCTCCTGGAGCGAGCGGCGCGTGGCCTCGTCCTTCTCCGTCTTGAGGCGCTCCTTCACCCGCGTGATGTTCGCCTCCACCATGCGCTGGCTTTCCAGGGCGCGGTTCGCCTCGGACTGGTCGCTGAAGGGGCCGGTGCCCTCCACGGACACCTCCAGCTTCGCGACCTGCCGGCCCCGCTCCCCGGGAGGAATCAGCGTGGAGACGCCCTGGCGCTGCGCCATGCCCACGCCCCGGCCGTCGTGCGACTGCACCACGAAGTCCACGCCCTCGGCGCCCTGCGCCAGCTTCACGGCCTCCGCGTAGGGCACCGCCGCCAGCAACACCACCACGTCCACCTTCTCCGTGGTGCGCAGGCGCTTCACCTCGGCCGCCACCGCCGGCTGCACGGGCTGGCCCTGGACGCCCGGGGGCAGGAACGCCGCGCTGTCGCCTCCCTTCGGATCCGGCGACGCGGGGGAGACGCCGATGATGCCCACCTTCAGCCCGCCCGCGGTCGTGACCACCGACGCCGGGAAGAGCCGCTGGCCCTTCGCGTCCACGAGGTTCGCGGACACGAGCGAAAGCTTCGCGCCCTTCGTCTTCTTCTTGAGGAAGTCCACGCCCAGCACGAGGTCGCGCTGGCCCACGGCCATGGCCGTGTAGCCCTGCGCGCCCATCTGCTCCAACAGCAGCCCCGCGCGCAGCTTCGCCGTCGGGTCCTGGCCATCAGCCAGACTCTTGAAGAGCGCATTGCCCGCATCCAGCGCGAGCACCGGCACGCCCTTGGCGCGCTCCTGCGTCAGGACCGTCTTTCGTCTGGCCAGACCGCCAGACGGGTTGTGTCGTCAACCACAGGGGGCGATTTCGCCCCCATTGTCTCCGGTGAAGAGCAGGACGAGCTTCTTCGGCGCGGCGCCCGCCACCAGGGGCAGGAGCAGCAGCGCCAGGGCGACCAGCCGACGGGGGCTCACTTCTTGCCCTTCTTCGGCGCGGGGGCGGCCTTCTTGTCCAGCTCCGCCAGCTTCGTCTTCGCCGTCTTGGCCGCGTCCGACTTGGGGTAGCTCTTCACGAGTTCCTCCAGCGCCAGCTTGGACTCTTCCTTCATCTTCAGCTTCTGGAAGCAGTCGGAGGATCGCAGGTACGCGTCCGGCGCGGAAGCCGTCTTCGCGAAGTCCTGCACCACCTTGCCGTACTCGAAGAGGGCCTCGCGGCACTTGGACTCGGAGAAGTACGTCTCACCCAGGCCGTAGTGCGCTTCGCCGACGAGCGCGTCCTTGGGCCACTTCTTCACGAACTCGTTGTAGAGCTGGCGCGCGACCAGCACGTCGCCGGCCTTGGCCTTGTCCTGCGCGAGCGCGAGGAAGTCCTTCTTGTCCGCGGGGCGCTGGAGATCCTCGGCCTTCTTCTTCGCCTCGGCTTCCTTCACCGCTTCGGCGCCCTGGAGCGCGAGGAGGCGCTGGTTGGTCTCCTCGGTGTTCTTGCCGAGCGCCGCTTCCAGTTCGCCAATCTTGTAGAGGTACGTCTCCACCTGGCCGCGCAGCTGCGCCAGGTCCTCCACGGTCTTCTGGAACTGCACGCCGATGTCCGCGTCCTTGCGGCGCGCGGCGGTGTCCAGGCTCTGCAGGGCCTGGGTCACCTGGGCGACCTTCTCGTCGATCTTCGGCTGGGTGGCGGCGAGCTGGTCGCGCGCCTCCTTCAGCTCCGCCGACAGACGGGCGTTGTCCGTCCCGAGCTTGTCCACCTTGGCTTCGAGGGCACGGCCGCGGTCGGCGGGGTAGAAACATCCGGGAACGGCGGCGGTCAACAGGGCGAAGAGCACGAGCCTGCGCATGGGGCCGGCATCCTAGGTCCAAAGCCCTCCGCGCGCCGCTTCTGTTTGCCTCCGGGCGCCATCCAGGCGGGCGGCCTGCCCCTGCCTTCAGTGCTGCCCCTCCGCCTCCAGGCGCTCCACGGCCCTGGCGCAGGCCACCCGGAGCCGGGACAGGTTCAGGAGGAAGGGCACCGGCCGCGCCCGTCCGGAGTCCACCGCGTCCCGCGCCCGGCGGTACTCGCCCACCGCGGCGTCGGGCCGGCCGCACTGCTCCAGGAGCAGGCCCAGGAGGTAGCGCGCGGCGACATGGTCCGGGTCCAGGTCCAGGCACCGGCGCAGGTCGTCCTCTGCCTGCGTGTCGGAGACGCCGGTGGAGGCCCCGTCGAGCACGCGGGAGAAGAGCCAGTCCGCCTCCGCCATCGTGGACGCGAGCGCCTCCGCGGCGAAGGGGGGCCCGTGGGGGACGGCGTCTGGCTCCGGATCCGACACATGTCCGAGCACCGCGAAGGGAGGGACGGCGGGAAAGCGGCCGGAGTCGCGCTTCGGGGTGACGTCCGTGGGCTCGGGGGAAGAGCGGCCGACGTCGCTCGGCGATGCGCCTTCGTCAGGCACGGCAGGAAAGCGACCGGAATCGCGCTTGGGTGCAGCGGGCCCAGTCACCGAGGGAAAACGTCCGGAGTCGCGCTTCGGTGCCGCGGGCTCAGGCACGGCGGGAAAGCGGCCCGAGCCCCGCCGGGAGCCAGGAGCGCTCACCTCCGCTTCGTCCACGCGCACGTAGAAGAACGCCTGCTCACAGGGCAGCAGCCGCAGCGACGGCGGAACCTGGAGCAGGGGCTCCGCAGCGGACAGCACCAGCACGCCCCCAGGCGCGAGCTGCTCGCTGAGGTTGCGCACCGTGCGCTGGAAGGCTTCCGGCGTGAAGTAGATGAGGACGTTGCGGCAGAAGATGACGTCGAACCCGCCGCCTCCCTCGGCCTCCGGATACGGCAGCTCCATCAGGTTGTGGCGCCGGAACCCGGCCTGCGTGCGCAGCGACTCCACCAGCACCTGACGTCCGCCCCGGTGCTGGAAATAGCGCGCGCGCGTGGCGTCCGGAACCCGGCGCAACGCATCCGCCGGAAAGCTCAATTCGCGCGCCCGGTTCAACACCTGTTCGGAGATGTCCGTGCCCAGCACCCGGCTGGCCGGATCCGCGCCCTCCTGCGCCAACAGCACGAGCAGCGTGGCCACCTCCTCACCCGCCGCGCACCCCGCGCTCCACACGCGCAGCGGCAGCTTCGAGCGCTGCACCCGGGGCGACAGCACGTGCTCCCGGAACGCGGCCAGCTGCACCTCGTCCCGGAACACCTCCGACGTGTGCACCGCCACCGCGCCCACCAGCCGCGCCAGGTCCGCCGCGCCCACCCTCGAGCGCAGATGGGACACCACCTGCGCGGCCTGCTCCTCGCGCCCCAGCGCTTCCAGGCGCGCGTCCAGCCGACGCCGCTGGGCCGCGCTCAGCGCCATGCCCGTGTGCGCCGCAATGAACGCGTGCACGGGAGCCCAGCGCTCGGAAGAGGACGTCACGGCACCGGCTCAGCGCCCCGCGGCCAGGGACTCTCCGCGCGCCAGCTTCGCCAGCGTCGCCGCGACATCATCGCCGTGGATGAGGTGATCCACCGCCTTGCGCTCCACCGCCGCGCCCGGCATGCCGAACACCACGCAGGACTCCTCGTTCTGCGCCAGCGCCAGCCCTCCGGCCTGCTTGATGGCCAGGAGCCCGTCCGCCCCGTCCGCGCCCATGCCCGTGAGCACGACGCCCACCGCGCGCCGGCCGTACGTCTTCGCCACGCTCTCCAGCAGCATGGTGCCACTGGGCATGTGCCCGTCGCGCTCCACGCCGGGCTTCAGCGCCACGCGCCCGCGCACCGGCACCAGCGTGTGCTGATCCGGCGGCGCCACCAGCACCATGCCCGGGGTCAGCACGTCGCCGTCCTGCGCCAGCCGCACCTTGAGCTTGCTCGCGTTGGCGAGCCAGCTGGCCAGCGACTCCGAGAAGGCCGCGTTGATGTGCTGGACGATGACGATGGGCGCCGGGAAGTCCGCCGGCAGCTCCGCCAGCATCCGGTAGAGCACCTGCGGGCCGCCGGTGCTGGCCGCCACCGCCACGATGCCCATGGAGACCGCGGGCAGCACCGCCGTGGGGTGCGGCGTGCCCGCCTGCGTGCGCTTGGGGCCGCGCAGGTGCCGGATGACGCGCACCGAGGAGATGAGCTTCACCTCCTTGGTGAGGTTCCACGCGTCCGCGCCCGCGTCGATGGAGGGCTTGATCTGCAGCGCCAGCGCGCCCAGCTCCAGCGCGCGGTACGTCAGCGCGGGGGCCTGTGAGCGCGGGTCGCCCGTCAGCACCAGGATGGGCGTGGGGCACTCGGCCATGATGTGCTCCACGGCCGTCAACCCGTCCATGACGGGCATGTCCACGTCCATGGTGATGACGTGGGGGCGGAGCTCCTTCGTGAGGGCAACGGCCTCCGCGCCGTTCGCCGCGGTGCCGACGACCTCGACATCCGGGTCGTCGCTCAACGCCGCGCTGATGAGCTGTCGGCAGATGAGCGAGTCATCGACCACCAGCACCGAGACTTTCTTGCCCATGGACGTTCCATACCCCGTACGCGCGGCGGGGAGTATAGCAATGCGCGTGGATCGCCGGGGCCCTGGGACTTCAGGCCAACAGACGCCCCACCACATCCACCAGGTCCTGCCGGACGAGGTCGCCTTTCGTGATGTAGCCGTCCGCGCCGGCCGCCAGCCCCCTCGCCCGGTCTACCTCCCCTCCTCGGGTGGTGAGGATGACGACGGGCAGGCCGCTCCGGGCGGGATCGGTCTTCAGGCGCCGGGTGAGCTCCACGCCGTCCATCTCCGGCATCTCCAGGTCGGTGACCACCAGCTCCACAGGAGGGCCGTCCTCTCCGAGCAGCGCCAGCGCCCCGACGCCGTCCGGCGCCCGCAGCGTGTCGTACCCCACCGCCTCCAGCAGGTTCGCCACCAGTTCGCGGGTCAGGGGCGAGTCATCCACCACGAGGATGCGGCGCCGGCGCACCTCCTGTGCTCGCACCGGGGGACGGACGAGCCGCAGGGGCGCCGTGCCGTGAACGCCCGCCGCCAGGGTCGCCGCCGACAGGACCATGGCCAGCCGCCCGTCCGCGAGCGAGGTGGCCCCCGTCAGGTGGGTGAAGCGGGCGAGGATGCCCTTCAGCGGCAGGATGGCCTGGACGCGCTCCTCCAACACGCGATCCACCGCCAGTGCGGCCTCCATGCCCTGGCCCTTCACCACCAGCACCAGCTCGCCTTCCCGGGCGGGGCGCTCGGCGGCGTGGCCCAGGAGCGACGCCAGCGAAGCGAAGGGAAGCACCCGGCCCTCGGCCCGGAGCACGGGGCGGCCGGCGACCTCTCCCACCTCCGCGGCCTCCACCTTGAGGGCGCGGGAGACGTGGACGGCGCCCAGGGCGAGCGTTTCGTCGCCCACCTGGACGAAGAGCAGGGGCGCGACGGTGAGGGACACCGGCACGCGCAGGGTGAAGATGGTGCCCCAGCCGGGTGCGGACTCCACGCCCACGTCGCCGCCCAGCGCCTGGAGGGACGCGCGCACGGCGTCCAGGCCCACGCCCCGACCTGACAGGTCGGTGACCACTTCGCGCGAGGAGAAGCCGGGAAGGAAGATGAGGTCGCGCGCGGCGGCGTCGGACAGGGCGTTGGCGGTGGCCTCGTCGAGCACGCCCCGGCGCACGGCCACCCGCCGCAGCAGCGCGGGATCCATGCCCATTCCATCGTCCTCCACGCGCAGCACGATGCGGCTGCCTTCGCGTGCGGCGCGCAGGGTGAGGCAGCCCCGGGGATGCTTGCCGGCGGCGACGCGGTCCACGCGCGTCTCCAGGCCGTGGTCCAGCGCGTTGCGCACCAGGTGCATCAGGGGTTCGCGCAGGGCCTCCACGACGGAGCGGTCCGCGCGGGTGTCCTCGCCGTCCACGACGAGCTCCACCTCCTTGCCCAGCTCCCGCGCCAGGTCGCGCACCATGCGGGGGTAGGGTTCGAAGAGGACGGCCAGGGGCAGCATGCGCAGGGTCTGGACTTCTTCAGACACCTGCCCCAGGTCGCGCAGCTCCGCGTTGGCGAGCAGCTTGGCTTCCCGGTGCAGGGTGGCGGCCAGCTCCTTCGCGCGGCCCAGCCGCTCCGCGATCGCCACGCCCGCGGGGCCCAGGTCCTCCGCCGCGCGGGCCAGCTCACTCAGTTCGCGCACGAGCGCCAGCCGCCGAGCGTTCGCCAGTTCGCGGCGTCGCGCCACCTGCCCCAGGTTGGTCACCGCGCTGGTGAGCATGTCCAGGCTGGCCACGCCAATGCGCACCGCCGTGTCCACGCGGACGTCACCGTTGCGGACCGCACCGCCACCGGCCTTCGGCGCGACACCCGAGGGTGGACGGGAGCGAGAGGCGGAGTCGATCAACCGGGTGCCCGGCAGCGGCGCCGACGCGGGATTCACGAAGGGGGAACCCGCCGGGCCTCCGGCGGTGGAGTTCAGCAGGTGAGCTCCCGTGGAGGCGGCCCCGGTGGCGGGACTCACGAGGTGCGAGCCGGAGGAAGCACTTGCGGCCCCTGCGAGATGGGAACCCACCGAGCCGCCGGTAGGCGAACTCGCGAGGTGCGCCCCCACCGGAGCCCCCGGTACAAGCCCCGACGGATGCCATCCCGCAGCGGAGACCGTCGCCGTGTGCGCCCCTCCCGGCGCGCCCGAAGCGGACGATCCCGGATGCACTCCCCCCGGGGTTCCCTGCGAAGCCCCCAGCGCCGTCTGTCCTCCGGGCGGCTCCGAACGGATGGCCGTCATGAGCAGGTGCGACGCGGCCGTGACCGGGGACATGCCCGCCCCCGGCGCGGACTCCGGACGGAGCGCCATCGTCGACCAGTGGGCGGGAACCACGGGCGCGCCCGACTCCGCGCGCGTCGTCGCCAGCAGCTGTGACGCGGCCCCCTCTCCCTTCGCCGTCGCTCCAGGAGCCTTCGGCGGCGCCGCCCAGCCCCCTTCCTCCAGCGTACGGGGCACCACCGGACGCGCGGCCTCCGCCGTGGTCCGCTGTTGCAGCGTCGCCACCAGCGTCTCCACCGCCAGCGGTGGCTCTGCCGCCTGAAGCGCCCCGGACAGCGCGAGCACCGTGTCCGCCGTGGTGAGCAGCGCGTCGGTGGACTCCGACGACAGGCGGTAGCGGTGGGGCTCCGCGCAGCGGACCAGCTCCTCCATCTGGTGCACGAGCGTGTTGATCTCGTCGAAGCCCATCATCCGGGCCTCGCCCTTCAGCCCGTGCAGCTCGCGCAGCACCCGCTGCCCGGCCTCCAGGCTGCCCCCGGCCTCCAGCTCCATGAGGGAGCGGTTGATGCGCTCCAGGCGCACCGTCACCAGGTCGCGGAACTGCTTGAGGAGCCGTTCGCTGGGGTTCACCCGCCCTCCTCCTTGCGCAGCGTCGCCTGATGGATCTGGAAGCGCTCCACCACCCCACGCAGGTCCTGCGCCAGCCCCAACAGGTCCCCGTTCGCCGAACTCACCTGCTTCGTGGCGTTGAGGCTCTGCTGGGTGATGCGCAGGATGTCCGCCATCGTGTCCGCGAGCTGATCCGTGCCCGTCTGCTGCTGCTGCGTGGACCGGGAGATGCTCCGCACCGCGTCCGACGTGCGCCCCGCCAGGCTGACGATCTGCCGCAGCGACTCCGACACCTCCTCCGCCAGCGCGGTGCCCGTCTCCACCGCGCGCACCCCGCCGCCCGTCACCGCCACCGCGGCGGCGCTCGCCTCACGCACCTCCTCGATGAGCCCTTCAATCTCCTTGGTGGACTCCAGCACGTTCTCCGCGAGCCTGCGCATCTCCGCCGCCACCAGCGAGAAGCCCCGGCCCACCTCGCCCGCCTTCGTGCCCTCCAGCTCCGCGTTGAGCGCCAGCAGGTCGGACTTGTCCGCCACGCCGTTGATGAACTCGACGATCTTCCCAATCTGCTGCACGCGCTTGTTCAGCCGCGCCACCGCGGAGCTGATGGCCAGGTTGTCCTGGCGCATGCGCGACATGGCCCCCAGGAACGACTCCGCGCTGCCCTGCCCGCCCTGCGCCGCCGCCAGCGTGCGCTGGGCGATCTCCGCCACCGAGCCCGCGTTCTCCGCGATCTGCTTCGCCGAGCGCGCCAGCTCCTCCGTCGTGGCGCTCGTCTCATCCAGGCTGCTGGCCTGTTCGGCGGCGCCCGCCTCGTAGCGCCCGGAGGTGCTCAGAATCTCTTCCGTGGTGGCCGAAATCTGCGCCCCCGCGCGCTGCAACTGCGCGAGCACGTCCGCCAGGTGCGTGCGCATCGTGGTGAAGGCCGCGGACACCGCCCACACCTCGTCCTCCGCGGGCACGAGCCGGGGGCTCGCCAGGTCCCCCGCGGCGATGCGGCGCGCCTCCCCGGACAGCTCCCGCATCGGCCGGCCCAGCAGCGTGCCGCCCAGGTACGCCGTCGTCAGCGCCAGGCCGAACACCACCACGCACAGCACCGCGCTGGACATGAACGCTTCCAGGTGCAGCGCGTCCACCATCACCCCCTGCACGTCCGGGCTGCCCGCCATCTGGAGCCGCGTGAAGACGCGGTCCGACAGCGCGATGACGACCTGGGCGCACAGCACCGCGGGCGTCACCACGCAGATGGCGGTGAAGGCCACCAGCCGCGAACGGATGCGCGAGCGCCGGGGCAGCGCGGCGATGACCTGCGCGTGCGTCAGCCCTTGGTCCGCCACCCACAGCACGCCCCGGCGCGCCCGGAGCGTGACGAGCCCGTACACGAGCAGCGACGTGAGCGGCCCGAACAGCGCCCCCAGCCCCGCGATCTTGAGGGTCAGCGCGACCGGAAGCGCCATCTCCGTCCAGAGCACCACCGCCACCACGCCCGTCGTCAGCACCCACAGGCCGAGCGAGCGGAAGAACGCCTCGCCCGGAGCGCGCGACATCTCCCCCACGGCCTCCGACAGGTGTTCGGCCGTCGGCGCCACGTCCCCCCGCTCCAGGGCCCGCAGCGTGGGGAACCTGCGCAGGGACACGCCCACGCCCAGCAGCATGTGCAGCGCGCTCACCCCCACCACCAGGAACACCAGCGCGCCCAGGCTGCCCGTCAACGGACCGCCGATGACGAGCGACGCGAAGTGCAGCCCCAGCGTGGAGCCCACCAGGTTCGCCAGTGGGACGGGGACCACCAGGTGTCGGCTGAAGGAGGCCCGCCGGGGCCCGATGCGCACGGCCATGGACGCCCTACCCTTCCCCGGTTTCGACGTGGAAGCGCTCCACCACGTGCTGCAGGTCGTGCGCCAGCGTGGACAGGTCCGCGTTGGCCGCCACCATCTGCTTGGTGGCCGCGGCGTTCTGTTCGGTGACGCGCAGGATGTCCCCCATGGCCGCCGCCAGTTGATCCGTGCCCGTCTGCTGCTGCTGCGTGGCCAGGGAGATGCTGCGCACCGCGTGCGACGTCTGCCGCGCCAGCTCCAGGATGAGCCCCAGGCTGTCATCCACCTGCGCCGCCAGCAGCGTGCCCAGCTCCGTCGTCTTCAGGCCCGCCTCCGTGGCCATCACCGCCGCGTTCGTCGCGTCGCGGATCTCCCCGATGAGCCCTTCAATCTCCTTCGTGGAGCGGATGACGTTCTCCGCCAGCCTGCGCATCTCCGCCGCCACCAGCGAGAAGCCCCGGCCCACCTCGCCCGACTTGGTGCCCTCCAGCTCCGCGTTGAGCGCCAGCAGGTCCGACTTGTCGGCGATCTCGTTGATGAACTCCACCACCTTGCCAATCTGCTGCACGCGCTTGTTGAGGCGCACCACCGCGTCCGCGATGGCCTCGTTGTCGTGCTTCATGCGCTGCATGGCGCCCAGGAAGGCGGTGGCGCCGCGCTGGCCGGACTGCGCCGCGCCGAACGTCGTCTCCGCGATGGCGGACACGGACTCCGCGCTGTCGGCGATCTGCTGCGCGGACCGGGCCAGCTCCTCCGTGGTGGCGCTGGTCGCGTTGAGCGCCCCGGCCTGCTCGTCCGCCCCCACCTCCTGCTCCGTGCTGGTGGCCACCAGCTGCTCGGTGGTGGAGGAAATCTGGATGCCCGCCTTGCGCAACTGCGTGAGCGCCTGCACCAGCTGCACCTGCATCTGGGTGAAGGCCGCGGATGTCGCCCACACCTCGTCCTCCGCATGGATGACGCGCGGGGGGCGCACCTCGCCGCGAGCGATGCGCGTCGCGTCCTCGGTGATGGCGCGCAACGGCTCCGACAGCGCCGTGCCCGCGAGCGCGGCGGTGCCCAGGACAAGCAGCGTGACGAGCCCCGCGAGCAGCCCCAGCGGAGGCCCCTCGCCCTTGCGCGCCCGCACGAGGATCTCCTCCCGCGCCTGCGGGGTGGTGGCCTGCGCCCACGCATCCACCACCGCCACCGTGCGCGTGAAGGCCACGTCCAGGATGAAGAGCGACGGGCTCAGCACCGCGATGGCGGTGAACACCACCAGGCGCCGGCGGATGTGCATGCGCCGGGGCGGCAGCGCGGCCAGCACCTCCAGCGGCGACAGCCCCTCCGCCACCAGCCGCTCCAGCGTGACGCGCGCGCGGCGCACCAGCATCAGGTAGACGAGCATGGAGCTGAGCGGCCCCAGCGACAGGCCCATCAGCACCACGCGCAGCCCTTCGGTCCACGACACGTGCGCGAGCAGCGGGAAGGACACCGCCACCAGCACCGTCCCGCCCAGCCAGCCCTGCAGCGCGAACCAGAAGCCGACGCCGGGCATGGCCGCCACTTCCTGGAGCGCGCGGCGCAGGTGCTCGGGCCGGGTGGGCAGCCGGCCCTCGCCCAGCGCGATCAACGTGCGCAGGGCGCGGCTGTCGCGAAGCCCCCCCAGCCCCAGGAACAACCCGAGCGCGCACAGCCCCAGGATGGACAGCGGGAGCCGGCCCTCCGTCGGCAACGTGTGGGACAGGTGGATGTGCAGCAGCGCGAGCATCACGCCCACGCAGCTGCCCAGCAC
The DNA here is from genome assembly GCF_003612065.1 of Corallococcus sp. CA047B. Lineage (NCBI taxonomy): Bacteria > Pseudomonadati > Myxococcota > Myxococcia > Myxococcales > Myxococcaceae > Corallococcus > Corallococcus sp. CA047B. The sequence goes on along the minus strand of NZ_RAWD01000029.1, from coordinate 37,132 downwards.
GCGGGGGCGCGTCGTCCAGCGGGCCAGGGAGCGCAGCTCGGGGGGCGGCTTCATGCGGCCTCCGGGCCCAGGGTGCGCAGGTAGCGCTCGAAGCCGTCCAGGTGCACCAGCGGCCACAGCACCCCGCGCGTCACCACGAAGCCGCGCAGGCTTCCCCCGGAGGACCCCGCCACCACCGGCGAGGGCGGCAGCACCGACAGCACCTCCGCGTCAATCTCCAGCCCGTCCACGCCCACCGCCTCGCCCGTGAGGGTGACGAGCACGCGCTGGGCGCCCGCGGCCTCCCGGAAGGCCCTGCGGGCGGACACCCAGGACCCACCCGGCGCGGCGATGGAGGCCACCTCGTTCGCCTCGAACGCGAGGCGGTGGGGGCCCACGTGGCACAGGAGCGTCCCCTCGACCCGAGCGGCGCGGGGCATGGCCCTAGCCGCCCTGGCTGAGGTGGTCGAAGAGGCCTTCAGGGTCGATGACGGCCACGTCGCGCGCGCCGCTCTTGCCGGGGCCGCGCAGGTGGACGTGGACGCCTGATGGGCCCAGGGGCTCCAGCGCGCCCGTCACGGGGGACACCCCGGCGACGCTGCTGGCGGTGAGGGCGAGCGTTCCCCGGGGCAGGCGCACGAGCACCGCGCGACGGGAACCGGCGGTCACCCCTCCCACCAGCAGGCTCATGTCCACGACCGGGATGACTTCACCCCGGTGCGCGAACACGCCCAGCAGGTGGGGCGGGGAACCCGGTACCCGCGTCAGCTCGGGGAAGGTGACCACCTCCGCCGCGGCTTCCGCGGGCACCGCGTACCAACTGCTTCCACAGGCGAAGACCAGGTAGGACTGACGCGTTTCCGACTCGAGGGCGGCCATTTCGCGCCAGAGCCTACCCCAGAACTAGCGCTGGAACTCCACGCGGCGGTTCTCCGCCCACCCTTCCTCGGTGGCGGCGTTGGCGACAGGGCGCGTCTCACCGTAACCCACCGTCGACAGACGGTTGGACGGAACGCCCAGGTCGGTCAGGTAGCGCTTGACCGCCGCGGCGCGGCGGTTGGACAGCTGGAGGTTGTACTCCTCCGTGCCGCGCTCGTCCGCGTGGCCGCCCAGGGTGATCTTCCCCGTGGCCGCCTTGATGCAGGCCGCCAGGTCGCCCAGGCGAGACTGCGCGCTGGAGTCCAGGGTGGACTCGTTGAAGCCGAAGCGCACCGGCGAGTAGTCGCAGCGGGAGTCGGCGGAGGCCGTCACGCAGCGGCCGCCCTGGCAGTCCTGGCCCTCACCGCAGTCGGTGGCGGCGGTGCAGGTGTCCTTGGGGGCCTGGCAGCGGCCGGCCTGGCACTTGCCACCGTTGCACGCGGAGTCGTCCTTGCACTGGGCCTCGGCGCACTTGCCGGCCTCGCAGATGCGGCCGGAGCCACAGGCCGCGTCCGTGGTGCACTCAGGGGGCTTGGGGGCGCACTTGTTCGCCTGGCAGGTGAAGCCCTCACGGCAGTTGTCGTCCGTGGCGCACTCCTGGCACTGACCCTGGACGCAGACTTCGCCCTTCTCCTTGCAGGTCTCGTCGTCGTTGCACTTGGGATAGGTGGGCGGGCACCCGGTCAGCACGGCCACGGCGAGGGCCAACCCCGCCCAAAGCGAAATCCGACGCATCATTCCTCCGTACAGCATTCACGGGAAAAGGTGACCCGCTAGCTCGCGGGTCAAGGCTGTCGCGTGTAGTCGCACACCCAGCCGGGAGTCAAAAGATTTGTCCTTTCCTCATCCTTCCGGGCCGAACGAGTCACTTGATGCCCCGATTATTTCCGTGAGAGTGTGACCGGTTTGCCCATGCCCGCCGCCGTCCTCATCGTCGATGACGAAAAAAACATCCTCCTCACCCTGAGCCAGTCGTTGCAGCTGGCCGGCTACCGCACGGAGCTGGCCAGCAGCGGGCAGGTGGCGCTGGACGTGGTGAGCGCGCGTCCGGTGGACGCGGTGCTGATGGACGTGAAGATGCCGGACATGGACGGCCTCACGGTGCTGGCCCGGCTCACGGAGCTCAAGCCGGAGCTGCCGGTCATCATGATGTCGGGCCACGGCACCATCGACACGGCGGTGAAGGCGACGCAGCTGGGCGCGCGGGACTTCCTGGAGAAGCCCCTGGCGCGAGACAAGCTGCTGGTGGCGCTGCGCAACGTGCTCACGCACCAGGCCGCGATGGAGGAGTTGCAGGAGCTGCGCGCGCAGCTGGGCCGCTTCGACATGGTGGGCGGCGGGCCGGCCATGCAGCGCATCTTCTCCCTCATCCAGCGCGCGGCGCCCAGCGAGGGCCGCGTCCTCATCACCGGGGAGAACGGCACCGGCAAGGAGCTCATCGCGCGCGCGCTGCATCAGCACTCCCGGCGCAAGGGCGGGCCGTTCGTGAAGCTCAACTGCGCGGCGGTGCCGCACGACCTCATCGAGAGCGAGCTGTTCGGCCACGAGAAGGGCGCGTTCACCGGCGCGGTGAGCGTGCGGCGCGGCAAGTTCGAGCTGGCGCACGAGGGCACCCTCTTCCTGGATGAGATTGGCGACATGCCGGCCGCGATGCAGTCGAAGCTGCTGCGCGTGCTCCAGGAGGGGGAGCTGGAGCGCGTGGGCGGCGCGGAGACGCTCAAGGTGGACGTGCGCGTGCTCGCGGCGACGAACAAGAACCTGGAGAAGGAGATCGCCGCCGGGCGGTTCCGCGAGGACCTCTACTACCGCATCAACGTGGTGCAGATTCACTCGCCGCCGTTGCGCGAGCGCAGCGAGGACCTGCCGGACCTCATCAATACCTTCCTGAGCGAGGCGTGCGCGAAGAACGGCCGGCGCCCGCTGATGCTGTCGCCGGACGCGCTCGCGGTGATGAGCGCGTACGACTACCCGGGCAACGTGCGCGAGCTGCGCAACCTGGTGGAGCGGCTGGCCATCCTGTGTGAAGGCCCGGTGGTGTCGCGCACGGACGCGCTGGAGCTGCTGCCCCGGGGCCGTCCCCTGCCCCCGATGCCCGCGGCCACCGTGGGCGGAGACGCACCCCTCTCTCCGGCGACGGTCGCGCCTCCGGCCTCCGGGCCCGCGGCGTCAGGCCCCGTGGGCTGGCGGCCCCGCGTGGATCAGACGTTCCGTGAACAGGTGGAGGACGCGGAGCGGGAGATCATCCAGCACGTCCTTGCCCACACGCATGACAACGTGACGGAAGCGGCGCGGATCCTCGATCTGGAGCGGGGTCACTTCTACAAGAAGATGAAGGCCCTCGGCCTGCGCCGCGGACAATCCGACTCGTAAGTGCCTGCATTTGTTGCCCCTTTTCAGTGAGAGAAACCACGTCGACCGGCACCAACCCGGCCTGCGTGTTCGCCGCGTGTTCGCCTGCCATTCCGGAAACCACCCGGAACCGGCCCATCTGCCGCGCCAGGTGCGCAACGTCGTCCGCGAGGTAGATCGCGGCTGTTACCTGCGGTGAGGCATGTCCCAGCAGACGCTGGGTGGCCACGATGTCTCCCGTGGCCTGATGAACGAAGCTTCCGAACTGCTTCCGGAAGCCGTGGAACGTGAAGCCTGCGGGCAGCGTCACCCCGGCGCGACCGGCGATTGAGCGAAGGAGCTTCGTCACGTGCCAGCTCGTGTGGCGCATGCCGCCCTTCCGGGGCGCCGGAAAGAGAAGCCCGTCTCCTCCCCCGAAGCTTCGGCGGTAGTCCCCCAGCTCCGGGTGGAGCTGCGGATGAATCGGCACGAGCCGCTCTTTTCCGCCCTTCGTCGTGGTGCGTCCCCAACTGCGCCGCACGTGGATGACGCCGTGCTCGCCCGCATTCCAGTCAATGTCCGTCCACTTCAGGGCGCCCAGCTCGCCGCGGCGCAGGCCAGTGAAGAGGGCCACCACCAGCAGAATGCGCCAGGGGCCTGCCGCCGCCAGAAGCGTCGCAATCTGGTCCGCGTGCAGAACCGTCACCGCGCGCCGCTCCAGCGACGGGCGATCCACGGCATTCCAGGGGTTTTCGCTGATGAGGCCCAGCTTCCGGCGCGCGTACTCGAACACGAGCCGCGCGCGGATGTGCAGCATGCGCGTGGTGGCCGGGGCCTGGCCCGCTTCGCGGGATTTTTGAAGAAGCGCCTCGCAGTCTGCGGGCGTCACCCGGTTGACGAGCTTCTTGCCGAAGTGCGGCCCAATCCACCGGTGAAGCTGACTCCGCATTGGCGCGAGGCTCGCTTGGTGCTGGTTCGCCGCCTCGTACTTCCGCATGAGCTCGTCGCAGGGAATGGGCGTCACCATCCGCTTCTCGACGCCCGCCTTCACCCGCTCAGCGAAGATGGCCTTCTCCTGGACGAGGCGCTCCGCCTCCGCCGCCATCCGTGCCGTGCTCTTCTCGCGCACAACGCGGCCACTCTCGTCGCGGTAGCGCAGCCACCACGTCCCGTACTCGGGCGCCTCCCGACGGACACGCTTGCCTGCGGCGACCATCGCTCGGCCTGCGCGGTTGGGGCGGAAGTACGCGCTCGTCACGGACGATCCTCCGACGACTGCCGGTCCACCCACGCGCGCACCTTCGCCGGGTCGAACCGGTAATTCCGGGTGCCAAGTTTCACGAAGGGGAAGCCGGTGTTCGCGCGTACCTGCTTCCACACCCAGGCGGACGACACCTTGAGGAAGGCGGCCACGTCATCCGCCGTCCAGAAACCGATGGAGGGGACGGCAGCCACCGTTCGCGCAGGCTCCCCGCTCGCGTTGTCGGCGCCTCCGCTGTCGTCACAGTTGACCATGGCGTCCCCCATCGCGACTGAACAATCTATCAGGTTTGATACATGGCAACAACCGCACGGGTAGGCCACCTCCAGGCCTGACCTGTGCCTCAGCAACACGCGCGCCACGGGCTCCCGAGTCACTCGCCGCGCAGCCCGCACTAGTCGCCCGTCCGCGCACCGAGACACCCGTCCCGTCCGAAAGCGAAGCGGCGCCCAACAGGAATAGCGAAGCCTGTGTGATCTGCGATTGGCCCACGGCGACCCCAAGACAGGCCCCGCTGGCGCTGAGTGGACGCCAGCGGAGACCCGCGGACACACCTGCAGCACCATCACGTGGTTACAGGGCCCTATCACCGGACAGCCCATCACGACCAACCGGTGAATTCTGTGGTGAAGCCTTGGGAAACCCACTGCCACTCAGTCAGCGGGCACAACGAGACTGCTCTGAATATCGTTACTGCTAGTGCAGCTTGAAAGCAAGCCCGCTACCGTGAGATCGAGCGCGAGGCCCCGTCACCGGTCTCCAGCTTCACCGGCGCGTAGCAACCGCCTTTGTACTCGTAGAGATCATCCGGGCATGGCGGCGCATCATCGACAACCACCTGAACCCAGCACCCCCCGTTGAGCTCTTTCTGGCTGCCCCTACACGGAGGGCGCTGTTGGACCTTGAAGGGTTTCGACGGCATGTCGCGAGCGATGAACGGTGAGCCCACGCCAACCAGCAGCACTGGTGCTTCCACGTCCTCCGTGATGCTTTCCGCGAGGCTGGTCGTGAGCGTGTCCAAACCGGGCTCGTGACGACTGGTCACGGAGGTCCGCAGCGCGTCGGGTGAGGGCGCAGGCTGCTCGTGAGGCCAGACGAGGTTCGCGAGGAACCCAAGCACGAGGGCGCCAAGCGCCACGTCCTTCCAGTGGTGCACTGCGGCGGTCCGAGCGCGAACTGCGGACCGACGCCACCGCCCGCGCCAACGCTGCCAGCGCGTGATCGGAGGCGAGAGCAGGTGTTCCCGCAGTTCGGGGCGCGCCAGGGCTTGCTCCAACAGGTTCGGCAGTTCCTCGGACACCGCGGTCAGCTCCTCATCCACCTTGGCGGGCGACGCCGTTCCGGGGAGGCGGACTTTCAGCGCGCGGTACGAGGGAGATTCGGACGACGTCCACACGACCTGCAACGAGGCACTGGGGTACTGATCCAGCACCTCCACGGGAGTAGATGGGAGCAACTGCCCCTCGCCCACCGTAGGTCGCGCCAGCACTGCGGCTTCTCCGGTTCGGATCTCCCGAGCCAGGTACACGTCGCCCTGTGCCGTCCCTCTCTCGATGCACCTGCCGAGGTGGTACCCGCCCAGTCGGCCTGCATGTCGGCCATCGTTAGCGCGCGGCTCTCCCGGACTCACACCACCACCTCCGCGCGTCTGCTGAGACGTACCACCCTGGCCGGTATTCATCGGCTTCCGCATGAAACACTCCCGCTCACCTGCCTGGGCAGCGTAGCGCCAAGCTCCCACTCTACGATGCTCACTTGATTTCCCGGACCCACTTCGAACCGAGACCGCTCAGCGCCCACCCTTCTTTGGCGGCTTGTCGAAGCCCTGCTCTTCCTCCATCGCATCCAACCCTCGTCGTAGCAGTTCCGTCAGGACCGCCCGCTGGTCACCGAGGACTCGCGTCAGTCTCGTGAAGCGCTCGGGTCCGAGCGTCGTTCGAGCGGCGTAGATATCGAGGCCGTCATCCCAAATGAGGGCGCCAAGCTCCGCTCTGGACATCTCCGCGTTGGAGGGTTCCTTCTGTTCTTCCTTCAAAGCAGCAAGCAGCTGCTCATCGGCAGTCTTCGTGATTCGCAGGTTGAGCGCGACGGATCTCGGCTCCTGCTTCCGGTACTGCGCCACGGTGGCACCTCGCATGCAGTTGGCCCTCCGGTGTAGGCGGCCGGCGGTGCGCCGGTCAACGCACGACCAACGTACGCCGCACGCAATCGCCACGCAAGCACAACGCTTGCGTGGCGCTTGCGTGGCGCATATATAGGTCTTGCGGATGGCGGACGGACGGGGCTCCACACGGGAGAGGGCACGGCGGCGGGCGCGAGCTGGGTGGCCAGCGAGGACGTCAGCAGGAGAAGCACCGCAGAATCGACACGCAGGCGCAGGGGGTGGACCGATGCGGTACGTGCACATCAGGGAGCGGAAGCGGGAGGACCTGCTCACGGGCAAGGTGGAGCGCCTGAAGGAGGTGCTCCGCGACGCGGGCCAGAGGCCGCTCAGCGCGTACGAAGTGCGGTACGCCCTGGAGAACGTCGTCGCACTAGGCCAGCGCGACGAGAAGCTGCGCGAGGTTTCGACGCTCGCGCAGCAGGTGGTGGCGGCACCGGCGGATGAGCGCCTGCGCGGGCTGCTGGACAACCGCACCTGGCCCTACGCGGAACCGGACGCCCCCCAGCAGAGCTGAGTCCCCAGGCGAGGCACGTCCCTGCGCCCGTTCCAGTTGAGCCGGACACGCTCCGGCAAGAGCCCTTCACAACCCCGAGGACGAGATGGCCAACGACATGGAGACGGGAGAGGTGCGTCCGCACGGCACGGCCCCTCGGCAGCCCGGACAGACGCGCGCCGCACCATTGGCCCGCGCGGAGCTGGCGGTGCTGTCCCCGCGGGAGTTGATGCGCCGAGCCCTCTCGGGGTGCCTCTCCGACAAGACGCTCGTCGACCGCGAGCTGCGGCGGCGTGGCCCGGCCGCCGTGGCAGAGGCGCAGTCGGCGGTGCCGGTGGACCGCGCGGCGCTGGCCGGGGCTCCGGACTCCCTCGAGGAGCTGACGCGCCGACTCCGCACGCTGCGGGCGTACTGGCGCATCGGGGAAGGCGTGGCCATCGAGCGCGCCCTCTCCGAAGCGGACGCGCTGCCGGCACGACGGGAGACAGCAGCGCAGGCGTGGCGTGACGCCCATGCGGCACGTGACGCGCTGCCGCCTTCCCGAGACATGGGCGTGGAGTCCCCGTGGTACCGCGCGCAGGCGGCCGTCACCCAGGCGCGACAGGCCCTCACCCTCCTTCGCCAGGGCGAGGACGCGCTCTTCGTCTCGCTGGAAGTGGAGTTGTGGCACGCGCGGCTGCGCGCCGCCGACGTGCCCTCGCAATGTCAGACGTGAGGGGTACGCATAAAGTCATTAGACCTGGAGAGTCCAATGGCTGGCTGCACGCGAAGCCCCTGCCCTGCCTTCACCGAGCACCCCGAGCGCAGCTGGGTGCTGTGCGAGCGCGAAGAGGGCGAGGGCCACGAGGGGAAGCACCGGTGGCGGGCCTTTGAGTGGGAGAGCACCCCGGAAGAGGAGGTGCTCGCGGAAGAGCGCGAACTGCTGCGCCGGGCCGAGCAGGCCGCGGGCGAGCACTACGAATAGGAGTCGGACGATGGGCCCCCGCCACCTGCGAACACCCTCCCCCGCTGTGCGGCAGCACCGGGCCAACCGGCAGGAGTACTTCCGGGAGCTGGACAAGCTGAAGGGCGCTGCGGAGCCCACGCCGCCACCGAGCGCGCGCCCTGCCCCGGACGGCCACTGCCACTGCGGCGCGCCCCTCCTGCGAGGGAAGGACGGGCTCTTCTGCGGTTGGGGCCTGCACGACGGTTGAGCGTCACTTCCCGGCGGCGACATGCCGTCGGGCCCTTGGGCAGCCGCGCGCGTCTTTTCCGTCTCCCCGGCCCGGGAGGCCGATTGCGCGACGCGCACGGCTGCAACCCGGCCCCATCGTGGGGCCGGGCCTTGTCGGTGGGAGCGGCCAGCACAGGGCTGGACGGACCGCCCCACCACGCCCCGTCGGCATTGGGCCGCACGGGGTTCTCTCGCGGCGCCGACGTTGGGCGCCTGCCCGGCGGGGTGGGTACTCCCCCCATCCACCTCGCCGGGCCCTTCTCACGCAGCACACGGAGGACGCACGCATGAAGGCTGGCGACTGGTGCATCACGAAGGACGACGAGAACTGGATGGACGCCCCGGCCTTCGCGACACGCGAGGAGGCCATCGCCAGGGCGGGCGAGTTGGGACTCTCGCCGGGCGAGCCCTTCTGGTTGGCCGTCGCGACGACTCCCGCCAGCTACCTCGGCGCCGACAACGTCGTGGACATGCTCGACCAGCACGCGATGGATGAGGGCCCGGAAGGCGGTGACGGCTACGTCGTGAGCGACCAAGCGCGCCGGGAGTTGGAAGTGCTCCTCGACTACTGGGCGCACAAGCACGAGGTCCGTCCCATGTGGTTCGACATGGACGGCACGGAGCGGCTCACCGTCCCCGCGTAGCAGCACCGCGCCGGCACCTGGCGCGCGCCGCACACGAAACACCCGCCGATGAAGGGCATGGGCCCCGCTGCGAAAGCAGCGCACCGGTTCGACTCCGGCCTCGGCACTCCGTCCAGCCGCAACCGCAGCACCCTTCCCCAGGAGTCGTATGTCTTCCCTCTCGCGTCTCTCCGCGCTGGCACTCGTGTGCCTGACGGCCTCCCCCGCCCTCGCGCAGTTGGAGTCCTCCTACCATCCGCCCACGCCGGACACGTCCGCGTTGCGCGGCGACGCCACGCACATCATCTACAACGCCAACATCTACACCTCGCAGGATGGTGACCCCCTCCGCCGCTCGGCGTCCGCCATGGCAGTCCGCGGGGAAACCATCCTCTGGGTGGGCCACGGCGACGGCTGGAAGCAGTACGTCGGTCCGAACACGAAGAAGGTGGAGAACCTGCACGGCGCGCAGGTGCTGCCCGGCATCATTGACGCCCACGAGCACATGCTGAGCCCCTTCGAGCCGAGCACGGACCTGTGCTTCGTGCCGACATTCGACGCCAACGGCCAGGTGGTGGTGGGTCCCGACGGAGTGCCGGTGCTCAACACCGACCCCACCTTCGACGAGGTGCGCACCTACGCCACGAGCTGCGCCCAGCAGCGGCCGGCCGGGGCCTGGACGGTGTTCCTCTTCTCGCGGAAGTTCTACCTCACCAGCCACGGCCGCAACGTCCGCGTGGAGCTGTCGGTGGCGTCCCCGAACAACCCCGTCACGGGATTCGACGCCTTCGAGGGACACGGCCAGTTCGCCAACGACGCGGCCCTGAGCGCGGCCGGCATCGGCATTTGGGACGCGAACCCGTACAACGGCCTCTATGGCCGCGCGGAGGACGGGAGCCTGGACGGCTTCGTCCATGAGGTGGGCGCGCAGGGGCGCATCTTCGAGGCGATGGCCAACCGTCACCCCGACTCCTACTTCGCCGCCCAGTACACGCACTGGCTCAACGTGGCGGCGTCCGTGGGCATCGTGTCGGCCCTGGACATCCCCTTCGAGTACCGTCCGACGCGCGCCGCGGCGGTGAAGTCCCTGGTGCAGCACCCCGTCAACCTGACGGTGGCGTGCATGCCGCTCGAGGAGGGCGACGCGTGCCCGGACAGCCTGCGCGCCACGTCCGGCAAGCTGTGGATCAAAAGCTTCACGGATGGGGGCCTCAAGGCCTGCATCGGTTGGAGCAAGCGGGGGTACCTCAACTCCGACACCCAGTGCCCGTCCATCTACGCCCCGGGCTACCTCGGCCACAGCAACCTGTCCCGTGAGGAGCTGGCGCGGGCGTACCGGCGCGTGAAGAACACGCCGAACACGTGCGGCATCTACCACGCCTACGGCAGCGCGGCGGCGCAGTTCGCCCTGGACGTGGCCAACGAAGAGCAGATGGCCAACCAGTGCGGCACCATGGAGCACTGGGACATGGCGGACCCGGAGACCATCGACGGGCTCGCGGACCTGGGCTGGTACCTGGTGCAGAACCCCGGGCACATCCAGCTCAAGCCCGTGCTTGACGAGTACCTGACGGCGACCGAGACGGCTCGCGCGTCACCGTACGCTTCAGTCATCGCCCGTGGCGTGAAGCTGGCCTTCGGTCGCGACAGCTTCGGCCCCATCACCCCCGGAGTGGACAGCCCCTTCGTCTGGATTGCCCAGGCCATGGAGCACTGGAATCCGTCCGAGCGGCTGACGGCGGAGCAGGGCATCATCGCTTCCACCCGCGAGGCCGCCCGGGCGCGGCGTGAGGCGGGCGGCATGCTGGCCTACGGCCAGCCCGCATCGTGGATCGTCGTGGACCGGCAGGTCATCGGTGCCGACGCGGCGACGCTGCGCGCTGCCACGGTGCTGCGCACGGTCATCCGCGGGCAGGACGTCTTCACCGCCCCGTAGTCCCCACCGCACCTGACGTCGCGGGCCGCGCAGTCGTCGCGGCCCGCCCCCTCTCCCCGCGCGCTGGTGGGCCCTCCCGGCGCGCCCTCTCTCCCTATGAGTTCCCTCATGAAAAGCCTCATCAAGTTGACCCTGCTGGTTGCGTGCCTTGCTGCCTCCGCCGTCTGGGCGGAACCGCTCCCCATCGACGCCAACCTCAAGGTGCCCGGGTTGTCGTCGGCCACGTGGAAGACGGTGCTCACCGACGTCCAGCGCTACGTCTCCGAGTTCAAGCATCGGACGCTGAAACCCGGCGCGAAGATCGTCCGTCCCTACATCGAGTCCGAGGACCAGTGCCTGAATCAGAAGAGCCTGGTTCGCCACCTGACACGCTGGATTGCGGAGATGGAGAAGGTGGCGCTGTCCGACTCCGTCATCATCCAAGGCGTCAAGGAGGCGCTGAAGTTCGCGGAGGGCCCTGACATCAACTGGTGCGACAAGCCGGGCTTCAATGGCCTGGACAATCGCGGCAATCGCCTCTGGCACGACTACCAGGGCAGCAGGACCGTCGCGAACCTGCAGAAGGCCATCGCCACGACGGTTGGCAACATCCAACCCCCGAAGCTGACACCGCTTCAGTGGGCTGCGGTGATTGCCGCGATGCTGGCGGCTGAGCTCCAGCCGGTTCCGCTGTAGCCGAGACGCTTCCAGCGGGCGGCGCAGCACGGGCCGCCCGCCTTCCTCTCGCGCGCCGTCACGCACGGCGCGCTCAACCCATATGCGTCAATCAGACGCGGGCCGCGCCCCACGGCTACCATGACGCGGCGGCAGAAGTGCGCCCGGACGCGCAGCACCCATCGCAGCGACGGCCCTTCTTGAGATTGCAAGCAATGCACGAAGGGAACCAGTTCCAGAAAGCATGGACGCCGCAGCACCGCCGTGAGCGCCGATGTTCAACCTGCCACGCCCCCGACGCACCGTGGAGGCCGTAGTTTCCGAAGTTCAGCGTCTTCCAGCAGAGGTAGCATTCGCCTTCCGTCTTCGCGAAGACCTGCTCCAATTCATTCTGAGTGTACCGGCGCATACTGGGCCTACGCGGCGCAAGCGATGGCAGTAGGGCGCCCCAATGAAGCAAGGGCGCGCCCACCGTCAGACGCAAGCAGCGCTAGGCGACCTCCTCGACCGGCACTGCGGCAACGGGAGCCTTTTTGGCAGCCTTCACTACAGGGATGCCAACAGTCCCGCAGAGCAACTCGTATACCCGCTCGACGTTCTCGCTCGAGTTGTTGAAGGACCATGCGCCATCCTTGGCTGGCTTCATCATCGCCTGCTGCCAAGCGGAGTTGTACGTTGGCGTGGCTTCGCCAGCCGCATCGGTGGCGGCCTTCTTCGCCACGAAGTCCATCGACGTCAGCTTGGCGAGCTTGTTCAACTCCGGCGAGTTCGCGTCCCAACCAGTCTTCAAGCCAAGAGCATAGCCAAGCCGACCGAGAGCATGGAGGAAGACGGCCTGGAAGAGTACGTTCTGCTCAGCCCGACGCGCCTGCAGATACTCGCGCCGCTCGGATTGTTTCTGGTCTACGTCCGGCACCCAGGCCTTGCTGAAGGCGTCGGACACGCGTTTCCAGTACGCCGAGACAAAGGGATGGTTCTTGGACGCCATCTCAAACACCTGCTCATCAAGGCCGCGGCTGATGGGATCGTTGTCGTTCGTCATCGAGTAGGAGTAGGCCTGCACCAATGCGGAAAGGGTGAATACCTTGGTGCTGTTCTTGCCCACCGTCTTGCTGTCCTCTTCAATGAAATCGGGACTCATCCAGACGTTCTCTTCTTCGAGGCGATCCATCCGGAGCGCGAGCACTACCGGGCTGTTGGACTCGTACTTCACGAGTTCCTCCTGACTCGCCTTGGAGTTGAGTGCGTTGCTCTCGATGTAGAGACGCTTCTCGGCCTCCACACCCAGGCCCACGATCTCCCCTGCGGTGGTGACCGCAGAGATGTAAGCGACGAAGGGGATGTGTGTCTCAGTCAGGAAGACGTTGATCTGCTCACGCAGCGCCTCCATCTCCTTGAGTTGCTTTTCCTTGGAGTCGATCAACTGCTCAGAGGCTTCGTTCTTTTCGAGCTTCTTGAGTTCGGCCTTCAGGTTGTTGATCTCTTCCTGGATCCATCGGCGCATCGAGAAGAAGCCGAAGCAGCGCCCCTGACCGTCGGCGATGTGGAACACTGCCTCCTCGAGCATCGGCTCTGCCTCGAACGTGCCCAGTTGACGGTGGCGGCCAAGGGAGCTCAGGGCGAGCGCGAGGTTGGTAGGCAGGCTCTGCCCCGGTTCAACCTCCGAAAGCCGCAGGCGCGCGCCCTTAAACCGCTCAGGCACGATGAACTGGATGGATCCAAAGAACCCCTGATCATTCTTGCCAGCGATGGCGTGCTTGAGTACCCGGACCAGAAACTCACGGAATTCCCTGGTGCGCGGCATCTTGTGCACCGTGTCGCTGTCCAGAAGATCCTTGGTCGACTCCTTTTCCGCTCCACGCGCGAGCGAACGCTGCGCCTCGTTGTTGACCGTCATGGCCTGACTGGAAAGATTCGCGATGACCTCTGCTGCGGACATCGCACCAATCATCACCGTCTTTCCCGCCTGCTTGCTAACCAGAACCCCGATTTTCATGAGCTAAAACCCTTTCCACGACAAGAAAATACGCCTATTTGGACGTCCACCCGAACGACGGACTCCGGAACCAACGTTCCGTGGACTTCTTTTACGCCCAATCAGACGTAAATACAAGCCCCCATACTCATCGCGTATTTTGCGAGAAATTTACGCCTGGGGCGGATTTCGCCGTGGGTACCGATTGCGCCCGCGTCAGAGGCGCTTGGCAGGGCATCAACCAGTACGGCTACTGTTCTAGGGACACAGGGGTCGGGTACGGGTGCGAGTACATCGACGCCAACGGCGAATGCACCACAGCCTCCGGCGCCAGTTCCTCCACGCCCCTGCGTCCACTTCAGCTGCGCGACAAGCGCCGGGATCCTCATCGCGGAAAACAGCACGGTAGCCACCGGCTCTGTCACCGGCTATTGCTCAACCTTCGTCACGTTCCTAGGGCACCAGAGGACCTGTTTCAGCGCGCCTTGCTCCGTGCCTGGGCGTAACAACCAGTGCAGCCCGCTGCGCAACGCCCCCAAGCAGTGCCCGTAGTCCGCGCCCGGGAACCTCTACACCTCGGCTTCTAAGCAGTCGGCTTCACGTGGACACCCGTCCCTCCGCCGGGACGGAGCCCTAAGCTCGCTACAGAGTGAAAAGCCAGGGCACAGGCACTGCACAGCTCCGGAGGGACACGTCCCACGGAGCCAGCATGGACCCCATCTCGACACGCAGCAGGACCACCCTCCTCCCCACCACTTACCGCGACACCGCCGCGGAGACGCCGCACCTCGCGCCGAAGCCGGACGCCACCGCGCGCGCGGCCAACACCGTCGACGTCTTCAGCGCGAGCATGCCGAGTGCGCTCGTCGCCAAGGCCAGGACGGTGAGCGCCATCGCCCCCGCCGTCGTCAGCCCGCCCGCGACGAGCATCACGAAGGCGGAGGGCGAGCAGCGTGTGTCCGCCCAGGGCCTGCTGGGGGACATCGGCGACGCCCTCCTGGGGGTGGGTGAGCGGCTCGTGGACGGCGTGTCGGGCGTCGTGACGGGCGTCTACGACTCGGTCGTCGGCACGCTCAAGAACACATGGGAGATGGCGGAGACGTTCGGCAGGGGCATCGCGAACATCTTCACCGGCCGCTTCGGGGAAGGACTGGCGCAGCTTGGGCTCAGCATCCTCAAGGCGGTGCAGACGCCGACGGACGGGCTGCTCCGGCTGGGCGGCAGCGTCCTCAGCGCCATCCAGACGCGGCTCTTCATCGAGCCCGTGGGCCGCAAGCTGACGGGCGAGGAGATGGCCGTGCTCCACGCCGTGTACGGGGACTCCATCGACTACACGAAGATCCAGCTCAAGGAGGGCAACGCTGGGCTGCTCACCGTGGGCGGACGGCCTTTCACCCACGGCGACACCATCTACGTGCCCGAGGGCTGGCTGCCCCTCACCCCGGACACCCTCGTCCACGAGGCCGCCCACGTGTGGCAGCACCAGCACGGGGGCAACGACTACATGAGCGAGGCGCTCATCGCGCAGTTCTTCGGCGACGGCTACAACCTCGGCAAGGCGCTGCGCGAGGGCAAAGCCTGGGAGGAGATGAATCCGGAGCAGCAGGCGGAGATGCTCGAGCAGGCCTACGCGAAGGGCTGCTTCAAGACGCCGCCCGCGCCGTTCATCGTCGACGGCAGGGACTACAGTGCCCAGCTCGCGGCCGCGATGAAGTCCGTCCACGCTGGCCTGGGAGCCCCGTAGCCATGCGTCTCCACCGTGCCCTCCCCCTCGTGCTTCTCCTGGCCCAGGTGTCCCTCCTCACCGCCTGCAAGCCCTGGCTGGACGTGACGCTCGCGTCCAGCAGCGAGCAGCTGCCGGCGCCCGCCTTCGCCGTCGAGGAGCCGTCCCAGGACGGAGGCCTGCCCAGGTACAACGCCATCTACGTCCTGGCTGAGGACGGGACGCAGCTCTGGTTCACCCGCGCCCGGTCCTTCGGCGAGAAGCAGGCTCGTCGCATCGTCTACGGCGAGGTGCCCGAGGGCTTCGAGGTGGTCGACGCCGCGCAGCCCCTAGAGCACGGGAAGCTCTACCGCATCCAGGTGTCCGGCGAAGCGGCCGGCTCGCTGCGCTTCATCGTCGGCATGGATGGAGTCGTCCGGCCCGAGGGGTAGCGGCGCGGCCCTCATCCAGGTAGCCCTGAGCGCCCTACCCGTCAGGGCGCACTCGCGGCCGTGACTTAACTTTCCAGTTTGTCCGTGCTGGCATGTTAATCCATGCCAGCCGTCCCCCACCTTCCGCGCGCCGCGAGCGCCGTCGCCGTCCTCGCCCTCGTGGGATGCGGATCCGCCACCGTCGGCACCGTCGGCAGCCCCGCGTCCGCGAAGTGGGTGAGCCCGTTCGTGTCCACCCCGGACGGCGGCCAGGTGCAGACGACCATCTACTACGGGCCCTGGCAGTGCAGCGTCGCGTTCCTGTCCCGCTGCGAGTCGAAGTGCGCCGCCCAGGGCTACGCGCTCATGGGCTGCATGTGGCTCGCCGACATCAAGGGCGACTGGAAGGGCCGCTTCATGCTGATGCCCGCGGAGGCTGGCGGGCGGCTCGCCATCACCCACTGCTGCTGCGACTACCCCAAGGCGGCGGACCTGACGTGGCGCCGGAACACCTGGAAGAATTCGCGCACCACGTTCCGCGACGAGTGGGGCCGCGAGTTCGGCGGGTGGCCGTCAACGGGCGGCATCAACTGGCAGGGGCACCACATCTTCGACCTGGGGCACGGCGGTGCGCCGCTGGCCCGGGACAACGTCCTCCCGGTGCCCGACGACGTGCACGGCGTGTTCAACCGCGAGTACCCCGCCTGCTACGCGCCGGGTGGCCAATGGCTGAAGCCGGGGCCCGAACGGCCCTACGTGGACTGACGGCCATGCCCATGGACCCACTGCTGGCCGAAGTCTCCCGGCTCCACTTCCCCAACGCACCCGCGACTCCCGCGCAGCTCGCCGCCTTCGAGGCACGTGTCGGCTGGAAGCTGGACGAGGACCTGCGCGCCTTCTACCTGCACTGCGACGGGTGCACGCTCTTCGAGCCCCGAGCCAACGCGCTCTACCGCGTCCTGCCGCTCGCGGAGATCCGCCGTGCGCGCCTGGCCATCCGCGCCAGGGACGAGGACCGGGATGGCGCCCTGTCCGTCTTCACGCTGGTGGACATGCAGGACTCCGACTACGTCGTCGTGGACGTCACCCAGCGCGAGAACGACCGCTACCCGCTGCTCGACGCCTTCCACGAGACGTTTCCCGAGACGGAGCGCATCGCGTCCTCCTTCGAAGAGTTCCTGGAGAAGGCCCTGCGCAGCGGCAACCGGGCGTTCTGGCTGAGCAGCGAGCCTCCAGAGGGCTGAGTGGTTCCGGTTTCGCGCCCTCAGTCGAGGAGGCAAAACCGGAACCGGGCGGGTCAGGCAGCGCGCCGGAGCGCAGCGCCACCCGCCTCCAGCCGGCGCGCGGCGGCCTCACAGTAGCGCTCCTCGAGCTCCACGCCCACCGCCCGGCGCCCGAGCTGCTGCGCGGCCAGGAGAGTCGCCCCGGTGCCGGCGAACGGATCCAGGACGAGGCCTCCCGTCGGGCAGGAGCGCTCGACCAGGTAGGCCAGCAGGTTGACGGGCTTCTCCGTCGGGTGCGTCCGCGCCCGCGCGGGCACCGGCGGGTAGCCCGCGAGCACGGCGCCGTGGCGCTTCCCGGTGAGCGGCCGGCGCTTCGGCCCGGCCCCGTGCAGCACCACCTCGTAGTCCGGGGCGTAGCCGGCCGCGCAGTCGCCCATGCCGCCCCGGGCCTTCCACCACACCAGCGCGCCCTTGATGCGCAGGTGCGCCGACGCCGCGTCGAAGAAGTCCGGCCAGCTCTCCCAGTGGCAGAAGACGTAGGCGTGCATGTCCGGCTTCAGCGCGTGGCCCGCGGAGGTGAGCGCCTGGCGAAAGACGCGCATGCCCTGGCGGGAGCCGTCCGCGCGGATGGCCGCGCCGCTCCTGCCCTTCGCCTCGTAGGCCATCCCGTAGGGCGGGTCGCTGAGGAGCACGTCCACGGATTCGGACGGCAGTCCGAGCAGGTGGTCGCGGCAGTCGCCATGGAACAGGGTGATGGTGTCGGTCTGGAAGTAGGGCTTCACTCTGGGGGCCTCGTGGGACACGTGGCGCGTGGTCGCACCACACGCGCGCGTGGTGCACGGAGGATGCCGCTTCGGATGGCGCATCTTGCAGCGCCGGGGGTAGCTTCGAGCCCATGCCCAGCAAACGCCCGACGACCAATCCGTCCCAGGTCACAATATGGCTCCACCGCTACGAGACGAAGAGCGGCAATCCGACGAATAGCGTCTGCCCCGTAGCGCGGGTGCCCGTTGTAGGGGACCACTTGGTGGTGGAGGTCGGAGGGGTGCACTACCGGGTTGGCCTTGTGATCCTCCTGGCCTATCCAGGTGACCGAACCGAGGATGGTGCGCCCGATGCGAACCTTGCGGCCGAAGTCTGGGCGTACCGCGTCGACACAGACCAGATGTGGGAAAAGTCTGCGGAGGGGGCTCTCGACACGCTGACTGAAGGAGAACTGGAGACCGACGCGGAACGCTCCAAGCTGGACTGACGCGCCCCCCCCACAGTCTCCCGGAGCGGGCCGCAGCACTACAGGCCGAACGTGAGCCAGATGCCCGCGATGGCCATCCGCGAAGCCGAAAGAACGTTTTACGTTTCCTATGCCCAACCACGCCAATCGGCAAAATGTCACCTAACCAGGAGGCCCCAATGACATGGGTAGTCGGCGCAAACGTTGGCTTCGGCACCGTCTTAATGGCATCAGACATTCGCATAATGCTGCCAGACAAGAGCGAGCACGACGCCCTCCATAAAATTTACCCACTAAGCCAAAACATCATTGGAGGATTTGCGGGCTCGGTCGACATCGGACTTGACATTCTCGACCAACTCACTGCGCAATTCCTGATACCAGCGCGAAATGCACAAGAAGGACTCAACGAGAATTCAGTCCGCTGGATTGCCCGCTTCATCAATCGCCATTTCAACCGATACAGCCCGGCGCTCCGAGCACTCAAGGCATCGTTCCTACTTGGCTCATCAAACCCTCAACGCACAAACAAATTCGGCCTTCCCGAGACCAAACTATACGCGTTCCTGAGTTCAAATAAATTTCAACCAGAGGAAGTCCTCCCAGGAGCCGCAAGGTCAATCGGCAGCGGCATAGCGCTAGAGGCGCCAGTCATGGAAACATTAAGAACACGAGATTTCCAAATGCACTGGAACGCCGGCCCAGAAATGCATTCCTTCATACTTGCAACACACCTAAGAGACCGTGTGCTATCAACTCCAATTGTCGGAGTCTCTCCCCAATTCACAATGGGATGGGCAGCCCACGGAAAGCAGTCCTTGTCACTCTGGGCAACATTAGGCACCAAGTCGACCGTGACCCCAGGAGAAACGCTCAAGCTGGCACGAAGCGCCAAGCAGCTCGACAGGATTATCGGCAGAAGAACTGCGCTTGCGGTCGGCTGACCAAGCTCCGTCGCCGAGTCCACGTTTGCGGCACAACACAGGACAGGCGCTCGCCCCAGAACTCAACCCGAGTCACCACAACAACAACCACAGAGGCCCACCCAACTCATTGAGCGAGCCTCTGTGTATCACCAGCCGAATGTGTATCGGATGCCTGCGCCGGCCATCCGCTCGCGCTGGTTGGCCTCCGCGAAGGCGAAGAGGCCCAGGTCCTGCCGGAGCCTCGCCCCACCCTCCAGGCGCGCGTAGGCGCCCGTGAGGGAGGAGGCGCCGGCGGAGGCCTCCAGGTACCCGGTGCGCATCGGCACGTCGCTCAGCACCCGCGACAGCCCCGCGGCGACCGCTACCCGCGGGGCGTCGAAGGGACCGCCGTGGCCGGGGCCAGCCCCGCCGTGCTGCCGATGGCACCCAGCGACTGCGCGGCGGAGATGAACTCCTCCGTGAAGCCGACGACGGGCGCCGTCTTGCTGGCCTTCATCCGGTCCACGGCCGCCTCGATGAGCCCGCCCAGGAAGGTGCCGATGCTGCCGGCGGTGAGCGACAGCACCTCCTGCAGCTCCTTCATCCCATGCTCGCCCAGGCTCTCCTTGAGCTGGGCCAGGGCCTCGGCCTTGAGCTTCGCCAGCTCGGCCGCCGTGAGGATGCCATCGGCGACGGCATCCTCCAGCTTCGGACGCATCGTCACTTCCAGCTCACGGACGATGGCCTCCGTCACCATGGAGGCGCGGGCCCCCACCTGGGCCAGCTTCGAGTCGCCCGCCTGGGCGTTCAGCTTCTTCGTGAGCGCGAGGAGGGCGGCGGCGATGAGGCCCGCCAGCGCGGTGGCCACGACGGGGACGACGGCGACGCCCGCCGCCACCAGCACGGACTGGATGCTCGGCTCCGCGCTGGCGCTGGTGGACGCCTGGGCCAGGGCCACCGGCGCGGCGAGGGCGGCCGCCAGCGTGGCGCCGAGGATGATGCGCTTCTTCATGGTGTTGCTCCTGATGGGGGTTGGACAGCACCACGAAGAAGGGGCGGCTCAGGCGCGCGGCATCCAGTTCCAGTGGCCGGCGACGGGCGCCTCGGTGTCCGCCTGGGGCACGTTGGACGCCGTGAAGGGCAGGAAGCGGGGGGGCTTCACCAGCAGTTCCACCGTGCCGTCCGGATTCACCTCGGTGATGTCAGCCGCGCACGTCACCGCGTCGCGCTGGTAGTGGACGGAGCGGCCGACGGACGGCTTCTGGCCCGGGGGCGCCACCGAGGCGCCCTTCGGCTGGGGAGCGGGCGCGAACATCTTGCGCGCCGCCCTGGCGACCGCGAGCCACCCAGCCTGGACCAGGACGTTGCACTCCACGTAGGGCGGGAGCGCCGCGCCAGTGGCCGCCGACTTCCCTTCCGTCGTGTGCCCGTAGGCCAGGAACAGCGCGGCCGCCGCATCGACCTCCCCGCCGGATGCGGCCTGCATGTCGAGTTCGGCGTTGGTGAGCAGGTGCTGGGGCGGCGTGTACTTCGGCGCATCGGCCATGGGTGTCTCCTGGTGCGGCGGGTGAGCTGCCCCAAGAGGAAGGGCCGACCCTCGCGCGTAGCTCAGCGCCCGCGGCAGCCACAGCTCGCCCTTGGCCCCGTCCAGCCACACGCCGCGCGCGTCCAGGGTGCCGCCCGTCTCCTTCGCGCAGATCCGCATGAAGTCGAAGGCGAGCTCGTAGCCGTCCGGGTGAATGTGGTGCCGGAGCGTGATGGCAACGCGCGCCTTGCGGCAGCACGTCCTGGCCATGTCCTCACGGACGGCGGCGCGGAACGCCTCCAGGGCCTGCTCTCGGGACTCGGATGTCTTCATCGGGAATTCCTCCAGATGCGGCGGGTGAGCTGCACCTGGAGGAAGTGCCGTCCGTTGTCGTTGCCGCGCCGCGTGCCCATGCGCACCTTCCCGCGCGGAGGGAAGCCATGCCCTACAGTCGGATGCCCGTCGTGAAGATGCACCTCACCGCCGCAGCGGCGAGCCTTCACGCGGAGGCGTGCGAGACGGGCGGGAAGCTGCCGGCCAACGTGGAACGCGTCGCCCACCTCGTGGACGATGCGCTGCGCGAGGCGGACCGGGAGGCGACAACGGCCGCGCGCGGACAGCCCCCGGAGGACTGGGCCAGCCCGTGACGCAGCAGCCAGCGCGGATGGTCACACTGGCCCAGGCGCTTGCCGCACAGTCGGCACTGCGGTGGCATGCCCATGTCAGGAGACAAACGGCGGGCGACGGAAGCCCAGCACATCGCTCCGGTACGCGACCCGGGCGAACGCCTTGACCTTGGCGTCCGAGCGCGCGGCGTCCTCCAGGGTGCGCGTCGTGCTACCGCCCCCGGAGGCGCCCACCACCACGCCCGCGCCCACGTGCACCATCACGTGGTCCGGGTCCCCGGCCTTGCCGTACAGCACGAGGTCCCCGGGCTGGAGCTCCTCCACGCGCTCCACCGGCTTGCACGCGTCCCACAGCCGGTCCGTGTTGTGCGTCGTGCGCCAATCGGGCCCGCCCACTTGGTGCAGGCTCCACGTCACCAGCCCGGAGCAGTCGAAGAGGCGGGGGCCATGGGGGTCCGGAAGGCTGCCCTTCGCCCCCCATCGGTACGGGGCACCCACCTGGTTGAGGACGAGCTGGAGGAACAACGCGCGCTGTGTGACGGCTGCCATCGTGCAACTCCGGGGGCGCAGCAAGGAACCGGGTCCGCCGGTGCGCCACACGGCCAGGACCAGAACGGCACACGCGACGAGCACGTGCGCGGCGAAGGGAACAAGGCTCACTGCCGCCGCCGGGACGTGGGCCGGGTGTCATCAGGCTCCACGGCTTGGCGCTGGGTGTGCGGGGTCGGCTCGACGAACCACCGACTACAGTCGCGCAAACCGGCCAGGCCGAGCAGCCCGACAGCGACGCCCACCGCCCACAGTGCCCCTCCCATGCGGGAGTGGCGGTGCTCCTGGGCATCGACGCGCTCGGTGACGACCGGAAGGTCCTCCGCCGTCTTGTCGTGGACCAGCGCCTTCTTCTCCAGGGCGTCGACCCGGGCCGCCGTCTTCTCCAGCGCATCGGCTCGGGCCGCCGCCTTCTCCAGCGCCTCGACCTTCGCGACCAGGCCGGGCACGACGCCGACCGCGGGGGCGTGCTCCATGACCCGGCGGTCCACTTCCGTGACGCGGTCCTCCAGCCTCCGCACCTGCTCGGCGGTCGCCATCCGGTCGCCGACGCCGCGGACCTCGAGCTGCACGTTCTCCATCACGCGGTGCAGGTCCATCGCGATCTGCTGAGCCGCCTTCACGGCCGAGGTCGCGCGCTCGTTCACCGCCTCCTGGTTGGCGGAGAGGCGGGCGATGTCCTCGCGCATGGTGTTGGTGCGGCGGTCGGGGGGCATGCCCGGACAGAAGGGCCGCCGCAGGCCCGCCACCGCACGCAGCCGCCGGACACCCAAGGACCCGTGCCGGCCGGGAAGACGCGCCTACGGGCCGCCAGGAACGCCCCAGCCCCAGAAAAATGGGGGGTCGTCTTTCAGATCTCGCTCTGAATTTCCGGAGGAATCCGTCGCGCAAGATTGCAGCGCGCCGAGCAATCCCGAATTTGTCCTACATTGTCGGTTTCCCACCCCAGGGGGCTGTCGGCGGGCCCGGTGGCACGTTCGCTGCCGCCACGCCGCGTGCCAGCGCCGTCCCTTCTCCCGGGGCATGACCCCTACGTACAAGCACGAGAAGCTGGGCGCCGAGGTGGGTGCCTTGGTGGATGCGAAGCAGGCGGCCTACGGGGACGCGTTCGGCAAGGCCGGACAGGTGTTGAGCGTCCTCTACCCGGACGGCATCCCGCTCGCGAAGCTGAACGATGCGCTCACCGTCGTCCGCATCCTCGACAAGCTCTTCCGGATCGCGACGGACCGGGATGCGCTGGGCGAGTCACCCTGGCAGGACGTCGCCGGATACGCCCTGCTGGCGCTGGAGAGACAGCGCCGCATGAAAGACGGCAGGCAGCAGCCGTAACGTCCTGCACCTGCATCCGCGAGCGCGCGTCCACGGGCCTGCCATGCCGCGCGCCAGCGCCCTACGTGTTCGCGTCCGCCCGCCACGCCGAACGAACGCAAACCGCTTCCCGAACACGGGACCGCAGCACGTCCCCGGGCAGGACCTCCAGCAGCCGCGCCACGAGCCATGCCTTCCCGGCGGAGCGCAGGCCTCGCGCCTCGCCCGCTTCCTCCAGCAGCGCCAGCAGCTCCGCTCGCCAGAGCAGTTGCAGCGTGGCGCCCGGGCTCGGGCTGGGGTTGTCCGTCGCCGGCCGCACGTCCTCCAGCGTGACGCCGTCCGCGCCACTGCGTGCGAGCACCAGCCCCCACCAGCTCGGCACTAGGTCCTGCCCGCGTGCCAGGTGGCGTGCGCCCGCGACGAGGGTGCACCTGTCCAGGACGGCGCTGTAGCAGTGGGCCTGGGCCGGCAGGCGTCGCAGCGTGTCCGCGTCCGCCTTCACCTCGTACCCGTGGAGCCGCGTCGGGCTGAGCGCGGCCAAGTCCACGCGCACCAGCCCGTACTCGAGCCCCAGCTCCGGCAGCACCCGCGCCTCCGGGTACGTGGCCTGGACGAGGCGCACCAGCGGCGGGCGGACATCAGCGTCGTGCATCCCCTACGGAAGGGGCGAGGTTTCAGCTAGTCGCTTGCTGGCGCCTCAGTGCCACGCTGAAGCGAGCGGTAGGCCGCAACCATGGCGTCGAGCAGTAGTTTCTCATCGAGATAGTCGGCCGCTGGCCACTCTTGGGATTGTAAGTGGCTCAGCGCTTCCAAGTTGGCTGCCAGGCCGGAGCGATCCCGCAGGAGTTGAAGTGCCACCACAAGCTCCACGTGCTCCTTCAGCGCCTCCTGCCGAGTGGCGACTCGGCCTTTGTGGATGCCGATGAGCGGGAGGCGAGTGACCGGGTGGGCTTCTGCCATCAGCTTCAGAACCATCTCGCGAAGCTCCGCGCGCTCTTTCTCGGTTGCAGCGGCGAACCCCCGGACCTGGAGTCCATCCGTGAAAGGCGTCGCCCTGTGAAGCAAGTCGGATTGGTCGGCCATAGACGCAGAGGTACCAGGACGGCTGGCCACGCGCACGACTACGAAGCAGCCAACGCCCCTTCCCTGGGGGATGACCAGCTACCCGGGCCGCATGACGGTGACGGACCACGAGGGGCGCGAGGTAGGCGCCCTGGAGCCTGTGGCTCCGTGGCTCGATGGACTCCTGTACGACAGCAGCATCCCCCGGCCGCGGGTTGACGAGGCGGTGGGTCGCCTCCACCTCGGCTGGTACGGATGGGACGCGGACGGACGCGACGCGGAGGCCACGCGATGAAGACGCTCGTCGTGGGCCTCTGGCTGGCGTGGTTCCATGCAGTGACGGCGGCGACCGTCGTGTCCCTGCGCCTCCTGCTGTGGGCATCCGGTGTGCCGGCCGAACTGGGCTGGCGCCTCGCCGTCGCCTTCGTCGCGCTGGGCGCGGGCGTCCTCACCGCAGCGATGCTCACCACCACCGACGCGTTGGAGGAGCAGGCCCGGGCGCTCCTGTCCTGGCACGCGGCGCGGCGCCGCCGACAGGCCATGCCGCACGAGGTGGACGGCCCATGACGTCCTGCACCTGCATCCGCGACCGCGCTCCCATGGACCTGCCGTGCCCGGTGCCGCAGTGCCCGGCCGGCGTGGCACTCCCGCGTGGCTTCCACGAGGACGCCCGCGGCGCACGCTGGGGCCGCTTCCTCGCGCACGTGGTGGGTGAGCTGTCCCGGTGGGCGTGGCAGCCGTGGGAGCCCGCCGAGCCGCGCGGTCCTCGCGCTCCTGGGTGAGCGCTCCGGTCCACGAATTACGAAATTACGAAATCTGTGAAGTCGCCCCTGGGTGAGGGGCCGCCCCTTCTGTCCGGGCATGCCCCCCGTCAGCACCGAGTCCGCCGTCCTCATCCTGGCGTGAGCCAGCTCCTCGTCCCGCTCCTCAACGGGCTGCTGCCACGTCGGCAGTCGAAGCACGAGACCGCCGCAGACAAGGGGCACCATTGGGTTGCGAACATTGGGACCGTGCATGCCCCGCAGAATCGATGTCGCCTTTTAACCTAAACGACTCGCAGCCCGTCCCAATGCTTCAGCGGCACGCAGTAAACTAGCCCGTTCGCACTGAGGATCGAATGAGCCACCAACCGACGGACCAATCCCTCTACACCATCACCTACGAGCCCTTTGCCCGGCTGCATTACCTATCGCTCGATGCGCAGGTCAGGGAGCCATTCGAGCGCTACGTCACTGAGCGCGCAAGGCGGATGGGTGAGACGCATGAGCGCGAAGTGGCTAGTAGCCCCTTTGTCGACTCCGCAATTGAGCGTGCCACGGTCGAAGGATACCGAGTGTTCCTGAACCGGCATTTCGACGAGCGTACCTTGCATGTCTCGAAGATCGAGGCTCAGGGATGTCGATGCATTCTGGATAAGCGCGGAATTGATAATCCCTGCAAGGTAAATATCGTGCCGCAGAATGTACTTGAGGCGATCTTCCGTTCCCTCTCCACTGTTGTGCTTTACCTGGGTCGGAATGGAGCCTCCCTTCCCGTCTCAAAAACGGTATGGAACCGCCTCTCCGAGTTCTTCTCGCATCGAAGCAACCAGGGCCACCTGCTCATCCCTTCAGAACTATTCGGCGGCGCAGAACTGCTTCAAGTCGATGAGAGCAAGGATTGGCATATCGACGTCTGCTCATTCATTGCACTGTATCAGTCAGGAGGATGGGCCGATGCGGTTTCCGACGTTCGGGCAGGACTCAACAGGTAGCAGTCGTGCCGAGCATCAATTTACCGATACCTCGGACGCAGTGTCGCGCCTACTCATGCGCTGATTGCCCTGTTCCGCAGACGCCGAGCCCTAAATGAAACCAAAGAAGTCGAGTCGCAGCAGGAGAATCAGCGTCGCGTGGGAGGAATACGAAAGGCAAGTCAATAGGGTCCTTCAATCCGCAAGACATAAGATGGACGTTCGTATTCTAGGAAAGAGCACACTGAAAACCAGCGCAGATGAAGAATACGAGGTTGACGTTTACGCCGAGTTCGAGCTGTTTGGCGGAGCCAAGATTAAAGTCATCGTGGAGTGTAAGCATTACAATCGACGCGTAGAGCGTGAGCGCGTAATGTCGCTGCATCGGAAGACACAGGAACTGGGTGCCCACAAGGCAATGCTTTTCTCTGTGTCTGGCTTTCAAAAAGGGGCGATTGAATATGCGCGGAAGCATGGGATTGCGCTCGTTCAGTTGACCGATAAGATTGATTATCGGGCTTACCACATTGCCTATGGCCCCCCTTCGTCGACCGCGCGAACAAGATTTTTGGTCTCCGACGACCCTTGCCCTGAGCAAGAGCCAGTGAGACAGCGGCTCACTTGCGAGCTTTGTTTCGCAACCGACGACTTCCTCACCTTCACTGAATACGGCCCTGCCCGGCTCTTCGCGTGGCTGCGTGCCACTACGCCCGCGCCGACAAGGGACGTTGGCCGCTGAGCTAGCAGTATGGGTTGAGCAGCCCTGCCGAGCTGCGCGATGAATGAATCCCTCGGCCGTCCAGTAGAGGGCTCAGGGGCAGCGCACACCATCGCCTGCTCCGAGAAGCCGGCCCTTCTGGAGGGTGTGTCTCTTCCGCGCGGCTACGACCCGAAGAATCCTCCCGGCAAGCCGGCCGGGGAGGCGCGCCCGGGACGAAAGGGGAAGTGGGCGGGGCCCGCCAGCACCCTGACGTACGCCATCCAGACGGAGCTGGTGGCCAGCCTCCGCAAGGGCGCCACGAAGCGCATCGCGGCGGGGCTCGCCGGCACCACCGAGGGCCGGCTGCAGAACTGGCTCCGGCGCGGGCGTGAGGCCATCGAGGCCGGGAAGCGCAGCCGCTACACCGAGTTCGTCCAGGAGGTGGAGAAGGCGGAGGCCTCGTACCAGATGACCCTGGTGGAGGCCTCGACGGACGCCATCACCGACAAGGACATCAACGACAAGGTCATCCGCTGGCGCCTGGCCGTCGCGGCGCCGAAGGACTTCACCGTCCCGCGCGAGGCAGCGGCACCGGCGGGTAACGGGCACGGGCCGCTCTTCGAGTTCATCACCCCGGACGAGGCGCGCTCGAAGCTGGACGAGAAGCTGACGCGTTTCCTGGAGGAGCACGACCAGGAGGCGAAGGCCCTGGCGGAGCCGCCTCTGGAGGCTGACGAGGGCGACGAGGACGAGGGCGATGGTCGCTAGCGCCGCTGTCCTCGAGGAGGGCGAGCGGCTCCTCGAAGGCATCACCGTCATCACATCGGAGACGCACGGGCGCTACTCCAAGGTCCAGCGACTGGCGCTCGAAGCGCGCCGCCGCGCAGGGAAGCCCACCAGCATCGTGGACGCGCTCGCGCTCACCGCGCAGGAGCTGGTCGTCCTCTTCTACGAGTCGGAGTACTCGCTCCGCCCTGTCCAGCGCCCGCCGAGCGACTACCGCACGTTCTTCTTCATGGGCGGGCGCGGTACCGGCAAGACGTTCGCCGGCAGCGCCGCTGTCATCGACGAGGCGCGCACGGACCCGGAAGCCCGCATCCTCATTGTCGGGCCCACCTACTCCGAAATCGTGAAGAACCAGATTGAGGGGACGAGCGGCATCCTCGCCCTCTCCCCGCCCTGGTTCTACCCGCGCCTGGAGAAGTCGAAGCGGCGACTGGTGTGGCCCAACGGCGCGCAGGCCACGTGGCTGCCGGCGAAGAACGCGGACAAGTTCCGCGGGCACCAGTACACCTTCATCTGGGCAGACGAGCCGGTGGCGTGGAAGGGCGATGCCATCGCCGTCTACAAGGAGTGCCGGGCCGTCAACCGGCTGCTCAGCTCGCGCATGCGGAGGCTCGGCCTGTGCGCGCGCATGGTCATCACCACGACGCCAGCGCCGACGCCCCTCTTCCGGGAGATGCTGAGCGACCGCGAGGGCCTCGTGCTCGCGCGCAGCAGCACGCTGGAGAACAAGGAGAACCTGGACCCGGCCTACCTGCGCTACGTGCGCCGGGTGATGAACACGACGGAGGGCAAGCGCGAGTTCCGCGGCGAGCTCTCCTTCTCCATGGACCCGGCGCTGTACCGCCGGGTGAACTGGAACGCGACGCGCGTCGGCACGAAGGCGAAGCCCCGGCCGGCGGAGTTCGACTTCATCGTCGTGTCCGTCGACCCCGCCACCGGGGAGAAGAAGTCGGCGGACCTGCACGGCATCGTCGTGGTGGGCGTGCGCGAGGAGGCGGACGGGTTGGACCACGTCTACGTCCTCCAGGACGCCTCCCTCCAATCGCCGGAGCCCAGCGCCTGGGCGAAGAAGGCCGTCGAGTGCCTCCGGGCGTGGGAGCCGCTCGCGAAGAAGGACGGGCGCGGCCGGCCCAAGGCGTGGATCTTCGCCGAGACGAACACCGGCGGCAGCATGGTGAAGAGCACCATCCGCCAGGTCGCCAAGGTGAAGGTGAAGACGGAGCGCGCCATGCAGTCGAAGGCGGAGCGCGCGGCGCCCGTCTCGGCGATGGCGGAAGCCGGGCTCGTCCACATGGTGGGCAAGCACAAGAAGCTCGAGGAGCAGCTCGGCAAGTTCACCGGCCAGGAGGGCGGCCACGGGCGCGACGACCGCGCGGACGCCTTCGCCTGGCCCATCTACAAGTACGTCTGCAAGAAGAAGAAGAACGCAGGCGCGGCGGAGCGCGGCGTGGCCGCCCCCACGCCCACCGGCGAAGATGGCGACGACGACGACGAGTAGCCCTGACGCTGCGGCGTCCCTACCGTTGCCGAGCGCCGCAGTAGCGCGGCGCGGGGGACACCATGACATCCACGCTGAAGACGACCATTGACGACCATCGCAAGCGCGCCGGGCGCGACTACCACCAAGTA
This sequence comes from Corallococcus sp. CA047B, assembly GCF_003612065.1. Taxonomy (NCBI): domain Bacteria; kingdom Pseudomonadati; phylum Myxococcota; class Myxococcia; order Myxococcales; family Myxococcaceae; genus Corallococcus; species Corallococcus sp. CA047B. The sequence continues at coordinate 8,179 of NZ_RAWD01000029.1, read as the reverse complement.
CCGGAAGGCAAGTTGCCGCCCAGGCTCTACCCGCGAACTGCGGAGGCCATTGCCAAAGCGAAGGTGGGCCAGAGGTACTGGGAATTTTGGCAAGCGTCGCCCACTGACCACGGAGCGACGGTCGAGACCGTCCTCGTCGAGGAGAACGGGCGCCTACGCGCTTATCAGTGGCTCGGACGGAATGACTTCCGAACCGGGACTTATGTTCGCGAGCACGGAGGCGTCATCGTGCTCGACCCCCAGTACGCGTCGCAGCACCCGGAGGCCGAGAGAGGCGCCAAGCCCTACGTGGACCTGATTGGCGTGCCCGTCACGACCGAGGAGCTGAAGAAGGACGATGAGGAGTAGCGCCCCGACCCTTCTGAGGGGACATGGCCTCCCTCTTCCGCCGCGCCCTCAAGGCCCTGGGCTTCCTGCCCACGCGCCGGGGCCCCCTCGCCACCGGCCTGCCCCTCTTCTCCTTCTCGCCGCGCCGGGGCAGCCGGGAGGTGCTCGCGGCCTACCGGGAGAACGGGTGGCTACGGGCCGTCGTGGACACCGTCGCGGACGCCGTGGCCACCCCCCGGTGGAAGGCCTACAAGCGCGTCGGCGGCACCTACTCCCGAGGGCTGACGGACCCGCGCTGGAAGAGCCTCGACCGCAAGGAGCGGCGCAAGGCCCTGGACGACGCGACCGCCACCGGTGAGCTGGTGGAGCTGCCCGACCACGAGATTCTCCGTCTGCTGGAGCGGCCCCACGGCGACTTCCCGGCGCGCGAGTTGCGGAAGCTGATGCAGCTACACCTCGACCTGGTGGGCGAGACGTTCCTCTGGCTCCGGCTGGGGGCGGATGGAAGGCCTGTGGGCTGGGAGGTGGTGCCGCCCCACTGCGTCCACCAGACGCCGTACCCGGGGAGCCCCTACTTCACCCTCACCTACAACCAGTTCCACGGCTCGGTGCCTGCGGCGCACGTCCTCTGGTTCCGGCACCTCGACCCGGAGAACCCTCACGGGCGCGGCGCCGGCCGCGGGCTCGCCGTGGGCGACCAGCTCGACACGATGGAGGCCATCGACCGGAGCGCGAAGGCCGTCTTCGAGCGCGGGGGCGTCCCGCAGGCCATCGTCGGAATGGACTCCAAGAAGGACGACGTCGACCAGGAGGAGGCCGCCGAGGACCTGGAGAAGCGCTTCAACGAGGCCCACCGCGGGCCCGACAACGCGGGGAAGCTCTGGTTCGCGCCCGCCGGCGTGAGCATCGCCCAGGTGGCGGTGAACTACCGCGAGCTGCAGGCGGAGGAGCTGGCGAAAGGATACCGCTCCTACGTGCGGCAGACGTACAACGTCCCCCCGGAGACGGTGGGCGACCTCACCAGCAGCAACCGCAGCACCTCCGAGGCCGCGAAGTACCACCTCGCGGAGTACGCCGTGGCCCCGCGCCTGGAGTTCCTCTGGTCCTGGCTCCAGCAGGCCCTGGTGCCCCTCATCGACCGGGACGTCATCCTCGACTACGAGGACCCGCGCCCCCAGGAGTGGGAGCGCGTCTTCCGCCTCATGACGACGCCCATCACCGAGGGCTTCTTCTGGAACGAGGTGCGGCGGATGGCCGGCCTCGAGCCGGACCCGGAGCTGGAGGGCGTCCGCGCTCGTCCTCTCCCCGGCGCTGGCGGCGGCAACAACGTGGAGTCCGCCGCGGCGAACGCCACGCCCAACCCGCCCAGGGATCGCAGGGGCGAAGAGGGCCGCGTGTAGCGACAGGGCCGGCCCTTCTTCCTGGGCATGCGCACCCTCTCCATTCGCAGGAAGCTGCTCGACGGCTCCGCCCCCACCACCGGGACGCAGGCTCCGGTGTTCCAGATCACCTCCACGAAGCTGGACCGGCACCGGGACCGTGTCTTGGCGATCAAAGCGGACGGGCCGGAACTGGTGGTGCCCCTCCTGTGGAGCCACGCTTCCTGGGAGCCTGCTCTCGGCACCGCACGCTGCTTTCAGGAGGGCGGCGTGTGGCTGATGGAGGCCCTCTTCGACGAACTCGACGAGCGCTCCAAGATTGTCGCAGCCAAGGTGAAGGCGGGCACGCTCAACGCCTGTTCCATCGGCTTCATCCCCGTGAATGGATACGACCCCGTGCCGAATGCGGAGGGCGGGCTCGACTACCCCCTCGTGCACCTCGTTGAGGGGTCCGTCGTCAACGTGGGAGCGAACGAGGATGCCCTCCGCGTGCGCTCCATGGCTGGGCAGCAGAGCGGCGGCGATGCGGCGCTGGTGGCGGCGCTCAACGCGGTTGCGATGACCCAGACGATCCTGGCGAAGGCCCTCGACGAGCTGACCGCCACGGAGTCGGACGAAGAGGAGGAGGCAGCGCCTGCGCCCACGGAGGAGAAGAACGCGGATGACGAGGCCAAGGAGGAAGCCGCTACGGAGGAGATGACGCCCAAGGCGTTCGCGGCGGCGCTGGTGGCCCACGCCGAAGCCGGCAAGGCGCTGGCGGATGCCTTCCTCGCTACCGAGTCCGATGACGAGGACCTCGTCGCCCTGGCGGAAGGGCTGCGAGACGGCCTGCCCACGGACGTCGAGGAGGCGAAGGCCTGGCTCGCCCGGGCCGAGGAAGAAGACGCCGAGTCAACCGACGATGCGTCGGAATCCGAAGAAGAGGCGGAGGACGCGCCGCTCCCCGAGGAGGAAGCGAAGGCGATGCGGCGCCTCGTGCGCGAGGCGTTCGGCTTCTCCGTCGCGCAGGCCAAGGCGCTCACCGTCCGCGACCTGCGTGCGTACGCCGCGCTCTGCCCGCGCGCCGCGTAGGGCCGGCCCTTCTCTCCCTTCAACCTCTGCCGCAGCCCGGAGTTCCAACCCATGCGCACGACCCCGAATCCGAAGTCTGCTCCTCCCACGCCGGCCGCCCTGCCGCCCATCCCCGCCCACTTCCAGGCCGCCGTGGACGCCGCCGTCATCAAGGGCGTCGAGGCCGCGCTCGCGGCGCGCCCCAACAACCCCCAGGGGCCCGTTGTCACCAACGTGCGTGACCTGCAGCTGGACCTGACGAAGGACTCCCGGCAGGCGCACCTGAACGCCGCGCTGGGCCTGAAGATGAAGCTCGCCTACCTGAAGCAGGCGAAGCACTTCGGGCGCGGCAACGACGAGGCGTTCCAGAAGCTCGACGCCTTCCTCACCCGGGTGAAGGCCGCCGGGCAGTTCGCCGGCATCTTCGAGTCGGGTGGCGCCTTCACGCGTGAGACGGTCACCTCGGAAATCGTGGAGCTCGCGCGGCCGAACTCCATCCTCCTCGGGGCCGGCATCCGGACCATCTCCGGTTATGGCGCCCGCCTCACGATGGGCACCATCGACGAGGGGGTGAAGGTGTACTGGGTCGCCGAAGGCGAGCCCGGAACCCCGTCGACCGTGAAGGACGGCGCGCTCGTGTTGACCGCGCACAAGCTCATGGCTCTCGCGCGGATCTCCAACGACCTGCTGCGCCTGAGTGCCATCGACGCCGCAGCGATCATCGGCGCGGACATGGCCGCTGCCATCGGCCTGGAGATCGACATCACCGGCTTCAAGGGCAAGGGCCCGAAGCGGCCCAACGGCATCCGCCACCAGATGGACCAAGCCGCGCGGACCGCGTCGGCGGGGACGACCGCTACGAACAAGGTCGCCGACACCGATGGAGTCATGGGCTCGGTGGCCAAGGCCCAGATCCCCGGCGGCCTGAAGGCCAACAAGGGCTTCTACTACTCCTCGACGGATACCTTCCTGGCGCTCCGGCAGACCCGCGACAGCGCGGGATGGCTCTTCCCGGACCTGCGCTCCGGCGAGAACCCCACGCTGAACGGGTTCCCCTACCACTACTCGGAGACGCTCGCGGATGACGAGGTGTTGGGCTTCGGCCTCGCCAACCAGCTCATCCTGGGCGAGGCGATGCCCCTGGAGACGGCCATGGGGGAGAACGGGACCGACTTCTCCGCGGACATGGTGACCATGCGCGGCATCACCGAGGTGGACTTCCTGCTGCGCTACCGCAAGGCGTTCGCCGAGAAGACGGGCGTCGGGTACTGAGCGGCTTCGCGCCGCAGAAAGAGAACGAGCAACCCATGATTCCCCAGAACGTGCATGTCGGCGCCTACGTCTCGTGCGCCAACCAGGGCCTGCCGCCCGCTTCCCAGGCTGCTGGAACGCGCAACGGCAGCGCCATCGACGTGTCCAGCTTCCAGTCTGGCGTGCTGGTGGCCAACATCGGCGCCGCCACCGGCACGCCCACCACGCAGACCGTCACCTACTCGCTGGAGTCGAGCGTGGACGGCACCACCGGCTGGACGGCCGTGGTGGACCTGGATGGCAACGCGCTCCAGGTGGCATCTACCGCAGGGGGGAAGGCCGTGGAGCTGGACTTCAACCTCCAGTTGCTGAAAGCGGACCATGCCTTCCTGCGCGTGAAGGAGGTGACGGCCTTCACCGGTGGCACCTCGCCGACGCTCGTCACGGGCGTCTCGCTGGTGCTGGGCGGTGGCCAGCGTCTGCCCGTTTAGCGCGGCACGGACTCCCCCAACGTGCCCGCGGGGCCGGGATGGCAGTTCGCCATCCCGGCCCTTCTTTTTGGGCATGGCCCAGGAAGACTTGCTCACCGCCGCGCAGCTGCCCGCGAACGTCCGCGACGCGGCGGAGCCGGCACGGCTGCCCCTCATCATCAGCGCCGCCTCTCTCGCCCTCGCGGGGCACGTGGGCTACCCGCTGCACCGCCGCACGGGCGTGGTGGAGTCCGTCGCCTGCCAGGGCGGGCGCTACTTCTGGCTGCGCGCCGGGGGCGTGCGCCAGGTGCAACGCGTGGACGTGCGCGGCGTGCAGTTGCCCACCACCGCGTACGCGCTGGAGTCCGCCCTCATGGGGCGCGTGCTGTCGCGCGGGGAGGCGTGGCCCTTCACCGGCACCTACTCCCGGGGCGTCTCCCCCACCCCACTGCACGTGGAGGACACGGGAGAGCTCGTCGTCACCTACGACGCCGGCTGGGTGACGCCCGGGCAGGCGGCCCTGGACGGGACGCTGGTGGTGGACCTGCCGGCGGACCTCCAGTTGGCGGCGCAGATGGTGGTGGCCGCGCTCGTGCACGGGGACGGGGGCGAGGAGGCCGTGTCCGAGTCCATCGGCGGCACCTCCCTGACGCGCGCCACGGACGAGGATGGGCAGCTGCCCACGGTGCCCGCCCGCGCGCGGCGCCTGGTGGCCCGGTACCGCCGTCCGCGCCGTGGGGTGTCGTGATGCTGCTGGGCCACCGCATGAAGCAGCGCTTCAGCCTGGCGAAGCTCCTGTCCACCAACTCACGGGGCGAGGAGGACTTCGCCGAGCCCACCGTGCACGCCTGCCGCTTCGAGGGCAGCACGAAGCGCCTCGTCGCCTCGGACGGCACCGACGCCACGTCCGAAGCCGTCTTCTTCACCCTCGCGAAGGTGGAGCCCGGGGACGCCCTGTGGCTGCCCGGCGACACCCCGGGCGACCTCAACACCCAGCGCCGGCCGCTGCGCGTCACCCCCTGCTTCGACATCCGCGGGCAGTTGGACCACTACGAGGTGTACGTCTGATGGGCGCCGCGCTGAAGGATGTGGAGCTGCACGTGGCCCAGGTGCTGGAGGACGCGGCCCTGGGTGTCTCCCAGACGGCAACGCCGCCCAGCCTCTACATGGGCCCCTGGCCGGTGGCTGCCCCACCGCTGATGGTGGCGGTGCGCGAGGTGAGCGGCGACGCGCCCGAGGACTACATGGGTACGGGCCGCAGCTACCTCCAGCCGGACGTGCAAGTCATCGCGCGCGGCCGCACGTACGCGGACGCCCAGGCCCTGGCCCGCCGGTGCTGGAGCGCGCTGCACCTGGCGGCCGTCCCCGGCTACAGCTCCTGCCGAGCCCAGGGCGCTCCCGCGTACATGGGCCCGGACGGCAACGACAAGCACCGCTTCGCCTTCACCGTCACCCTGGCCTACGCCGGCTGACGCGCGGCGGGCGCCCCTTCTGGGTGCGTATGCCTGTCCGCGTGAAGCTCGACCTCCGCCCCCTCCTGAAGCTGCGCCAGCGCGCACCTGAGGTGCTGCGCGAGTTGGACAAGCCCCTGCGCGCCACCGTCCGCCACGCGTTGGACTTGTCGCAATTCGACGTGCCGCGCGGGGACCGGGACGTTGAGTACGACAAGCACGGGAACGAGAAGCAGCGGACGCGCCCGCTCGCGGACACGGGCTTCATCGACGGGCCCGAGCACCACCTGGACAAGCGCCTCTCCACAGTCTGGGTGGCCGGCTACGCGCACCACGCGGCCGGGGCCATCCACGAGGGCTTCCACTGGGGCGAAGAGATCATCAACCCGCCCCCTCACTTCCTGAAGAAGGCCTTCCGCCGCTCGCGCGCCGTGGGCCGCAAGGGTGTGAAGCAGGCCCTCGAGCAGGCGCTGAAGAAGATGTTCCCCTCGAAGTAGCGAAAGGCATGGCCATGGCTGACCCGGAAGTCCTCTACGCGCAGAAGGTCCACTTCACCCTCCTGCCCACCACCCCGCTCGTCACCCTCGAAGAGGCGGAGGTCGACCCCGAGCCCGTCGCCACCGAGCTGGACGGCATCACGGAGTGCTCCGTCTCCGAGGCGGCCGACAGCGTGGACACGAACTACTACGGCAGCGACGGGTACAAGAAGAACGCCGCCACCCTCACCGGGTTGACCATCAGCCTCAGTGGGCACCGCATCCGTGACAACGCGGCGCAGAACGCGTTGGAGGGGCAGCTCCGGAAGCTCGGCTACCTGCACGTCATCCGCGACGCGGAGGCAACGGTGGGCCAGCGAGGCAAGCGCTACGCGGTGCGCGTCATGACCTTCGACTCCGGAGGCCCGTCCTCCGACGTGGACAAGCTCACCGTCAGCCTCACCGGCCAGGGCGCGCCCGTCGCGCTGTAGCCGCCCCTTCTTCACCTCGCAGCCGTCCACCTCTGGAGAAGTCAGACATGAGCAACGCCGCCCCTGTGTTTCGCAAGCCCCTCGGCATGCCCCGGAAGTTCCACAAGCGCATCACCATCGACGGCGCCGAGTACGACCTCTGCCACCCGACGACGGGTGACAAGGCGGACGTCGTGGCGTTGAGTCAGAAGGCAGGCGACATCAACGAGCAACGCGAGCCCATGGGCATTGACGGTGGCCTGCGCTTCCTGGGGCGTGCGGCCTGCGCCTGCCTCTACTACCCCGGCGGTGCTCGCCGCGTCTTCGACGTGCGCGAGGATGCGGACGCGGTGAAGAACGAGCCCTGGCTCGACGAGCACCAGGCCGACGTCCTCGCGGCCTTCGGTGGCCCGACGGTGCAGGAGGCGCGGGGAAACTCCGAAGCCACCCCGAGCTGAACGTCATCTACGGGGTGGCGAAGATGATGGGCCGGCCGCCCGAGGAAGTGCGCGGCTGGCTTTGGGATGACGCCGTGTACCTGCTGGCCTACTGCGAGCAGGAGAACGAGGAGATGAAGACGCGCCTCCCGACACCCGGCGCCGCGCCTCCCGCCCGGGGCCCTGCCTCGGGGAGCACCACCACCACCGTCTACCGCTTCGCTCCCACGCCGAAGCGGTAGGCGGCCTGCCTCCGGAGTCCTGTCATGGCTTTGAAAGTGGGCGACCTCTACGTCGCCGTCACCGCGAGCATCGGCGAAGCGCTCGTCAGCCTGGGCAAGTTGGTGAAGAGCGTCGAGCGGGCCGCCAAGCAGGTGAAGGAGGCGGCGGAGCCCATCGGCAACATCGGCGCCGTGGTGGCCGCCGGCATCGCTGCGGCGGTGGCGGCGTCCGCCGAGTCCAACGCGGCGATGAAGGAGCAGACCGAGCGCATCAAGGACCTGCTCATCACGCTCGCCGCCGAGCTGGGGGACCTCTTCGCGCCCCTCGTGAAGAAGGTGGCGAACGTCATCGAGCAGGTGGTGGCCAAGCTCCAATCCCTCTCACCGGCCACGAAGCGCGCGGGCGCGAGCATCGCCGCGTGGGTGGCCGGCGTGGGCCTGGGCGTGGGCGCCGTCGGGAAGCTGGCGGGCGCGATGGAGGGGATGACCAAGGGCATGGCGCTCGTGCTGGAGACGAGCAAGAAAGTGCTGCCGGCTTTCACCTACCTGGGCGAGGGCGCGGGCAAAGCCTTCCAGTCCATCCAGGCGCTGTCGAAGGTGGACATCGGGAAGTCCCTGGCGGGCATGAAGTCGGGCCTGGGCGGGCT
>NZ_RAWD01000299.1:0-11641 GCF_003612065.1 Corallococcus sp. CA047B | reverse complement strand
CTCCCCACCCGGCGAACACCTGCGCCTCGAAGCCGCTGTTCATGCCCCGTTGCACCAGCACCACCGCCGCCGCGTCCACATGCGCCAACGTCGTCCGCCGTGCCGTGTCTCCAATCCCTGTCCCCTCGTGCACCGCCGAAAGTGCCAGCGTGTAGCGGCCTGGCTGCGCGGACTGGCCGGACAGGACGTGTTGCACGTCCAGCGCGAACTCGGCACCCATCAGGCGGGCCCCCAGCACGTCGGAGACAAACGCCTCGGTGTACAGGGGCCCCAGGGTGCCCGTCAGCACGGCCCCGGCCGGGTGGTAGTCCGGATTGTTGCGATTGGAGTAGCGCCGCACCAGGTGCCCTGACAACAGGCTGTAGCAATCCAGGGAGCCGGCCCACAGCGCCACCGGGGATGCGTCGCTGCCCACCGAGAGGAGGCGCACCACCTGCCCCCAGTCAGACAGCGTATCCCAGTCCTCCTCACGGACGCTGCCCGCCCCCCTGCTCTCGCCCCACAACCGCAGCCGCACCGGGGCGCCCAGGTTGAGGCCAAACAGCTCCCCTCCGTCCACGACCAGCGAGGGCTCCAGTTGCACGAAGCCTTCGTCCTGGCCCATGCCATCTCTCGGCAGCAGCGTCAGCGTCGTGGCCTCCAGTCGGGTGAGGAAGTGCCACCGCCGGAGCGGGGGCACTTCCCTGGCCCCCTGTTCCACGGGAGGTGGCGTCACGTGCTCTTCAGGTTGCAAGCCTGCTTCCACGGGGTGCGACGTCTGATCGTCCTCGGCCCACGCGGATGCTGGCAAAAGGAGCCACAGCCACACGACCCAGCCTTGCTTCATGTGCATACGCACCGCCGGTGAGGGTTCCAGCGATGAAGCAAAGGACACACGTCTGACGTTCAGTCCGGCGGCGGTGGAGGAAGCAGCCACCTTGTTGCCATGCGGCATGTGCCTTCCTGCAATCGCGGGAAGGTCCCGTCGTACCCAGGATCTGGCCTACGGTAGGCCTCCCACCGCCGCGGCGAGGAACCCATTGCCTGTGAATCCCTTGAACCTGGCCTGCCTGACGACGCTGGCTGTCCTCTGCGTCGCGCTTCCAGTCCAGGCGGCGGAGGATGCGGGGCTTCAAGCCCGAGTTAGGCAGTTCGTCGCGGACACGCACTTCAATGGCGTCGTCCTGATCGGCAAGGGCTCACGCGCGGAGTACGCGGAGGCGTTCGGTGTCGCGGACGCCGAGACGAAGCGGCCTCTTACTCGCAACAGCCGCTTCTTCATGGGCTCCGTGAGCAAGTGGCTCACGTCGATCGTCGTCCTTCGGCTGGTGGACGAGGGAAAGCTCGCGCTCGATACCCCTGTCAGCACCTACCTCCCGGAGTATCGAGCGGACACAGGGAAGCAGCTCACCCTGCGTCATCTGCTCAGCCATGGCAGCGGCCTGCCCAACGGCCTCATGGATGAATACAAGAAGGATCCGAGCATTGAGCGCGAAACTCGGCCCCAGGCCGAAGCGGTGACTCGATACGCGAGCGGGGACTTCGTGTTCCGTCCTGGCGAGCGCTTTGACTACAACATCTCGAACTGGATTCTCGTGCAAGCCATCCTGGAGCGCGTCTCCGGGCAGCCCTATGCACAGCTCGCCCAGCGCCTCGTGTTCAAACCACTGCGCATGGCGGACAGCGGTATCGCGGCGGGTGAAGCGGTGACGATTCCAAATCTGGCCCTGGGATACAGGTCCCTGGAACCGAAGATAGAGCGCCGCGTCTACCCGCTCCCGAACTACCTCGTCACGGGTGGCGGTTTCTACAGCACCGCCGACGACATGCTTCGCCTGAACCACGGGGTGCTCTCGGGAAAACTCCTGTCGCCTGCGTCACGGAAGGCGCTGCTGACCGTCGAGCGTCCCGAGTCGTCCTATGCCCTGGGCGGACGCGTCCGCACGCTGGGGTCGGGACCGGAAGCCCAGACCCTCGCATCGAACGACGGGACGTGTGGCGCCTATCGCACCATCTCCTGGCGGGTCCTCGAAGACGGTCGCACGATCCTGTTCCTGAGCAGCCTGCGTCCTGATGACGCGAAGCTCTTTGCCTTCGCGGAAACCCTTCTGAGGCTCCAGAACCCCAAGCCATAGGAACCCACATGACATTCCAACGATGTGGCTCGTGGCCTGCAAAACCACACCACCCGAGCCCGACCTGCTGCACGCGACCGCGCTGCGAAACACGTCACTGGCGGACAACCCGCAGCCCAGGCCTCCACTTCAGAGAAGGCCGTCCCGTTCATGGACGTGGTCGGCTACATGGACGCTCGGAGCTACGCGCTTCTCGGTGGCGTCATCGCCGTCCTGGGAGAGGCTCGCCTGGGCAAGGGACAGGCGGGTCAGGCACCGGAGGGGCGAACGACGAGCCGCGCGATGTGCCCTGTGGCATTCCATGGGGCCATCAAGATTGCGACGTTGCGACGTCTACAACATCCCGCTCCGCCAGGGATTCGCTGAATCCGGCTGGGACGGCTGGCTGCCGCTGACGCACTGAGTCCATGGAATTCCTGGACTTCACTTCTAGCGTTATTTTCTGTATTGATACCTACTCAGAGGGGGTTTCAATGCAGATGACGATTTCGCGCCCGTGGCTGGGATTGGCCCTGGGACTTGTGTTGGGGATGTGGCCTCACCTTGGGGCGGCGCAGCTGGCGCCCACGGGGGGCCACTACGCAGCGCGTGCTTCCGACACCGGCACCTCGCTCGGCTCGGTCAATGCTTCCGGCGGCTACTCCGCCTCCATCCCCCTCGACCTGCCAGGTTCGCGCGGCGGACTCCCCGTCCCCGTCTCCATCGGCTCTGGGGGCCGGGGCGTGGGCGCGGTGGGCCTGGGCTGGGACATCCCGCTCTCCTACATCCGAAGGGACCTGACCTTCGCCCACCGCAAGCCGCGGGTGGGCACGGGTGCCCCCACGGGCCGTGAGCAGGTCACCCTCTCCCTCCAGGGACAGACCCTGGAGCTGTTTCCACGGCAGGTCTCCGCGGGGCCGCCGCAGGTGCTGCACTGGGGCGCGCGGAACGGTGCGCCCGACCTGCTCCTCAAGGAGGTGGAGGGCACATGGGTGATGTACGACGGTGAGGGTTGGACCTGGACCTTCACCCAGCCCAACCTGCTCTTCGGTGCGGGCCTCTGGCTGCTGACGTCCATCACCGGCCCGGACAACACCGCCGTCCAGCTCCTCTACGACGTCTCCGGCGTCGCCACTCCGGGCGCGGGCGTGGGCTACACCATCGACCTGCGGCAGGTGCTCTACAACAAGCACCCCCAGTCCAACTGCTTCAAGAACGAGGTCACCCTCAACTACGGCGCCCCGGTCTCGTCGCCCCTCTCGCTGTCGCTGCTGAACACCAACATCGTCATGACGCGGGTGCGCACCCTGAGCACCCTGGACGTCTCCAGCCGCGCCACCTGCGCCAGCTCCCCCCAGCGGCTTCGCACCTATACCTTCGCCTACCAGACCGACTCCGACACCCGGCTGCCCCGCCTCGTCTCCGTCAACGTGCTCGGCCGCCAGGGCACCCCGGAGCAGTCCGTCGCGCTCCCCGTCGCCTCCTTCACCTACGGCCTCGCCACCACCAGCGGCACGCTCACCTACGCGAAGACCGCTTCCATCCCGATGCCCTCGGGCGTGGACACCACCAAGCTCTCCAGCACCGGCCGCGATGGCACCTTCCTGCCGCCGCTCACGTCCGAAGTGGGCTCCGCCACCTGGCAGAGCCTCACCGACGTCACGGGGGATGGCCTGCCCGACTTCGTCTACGCCAAGAGCGGCAAGCTCTGGGTCGCCCTCAACAAGCCCGGCGCGGCGGGTGCCACCACCCTGGGCACCGTCAACGCCCAGCTCGCCGACGCCACCTTCGCTTCCGGCCCCTTCGGGTCGATGAGCGCCACGGAGATGCGCTTCCCTGGCAACCCCGCCGCCAGCGGCAAGGACCGGGTGTGGCGTCAGGCCCTGGACGTCAACGGCGATGGCCGCGTCGACTTCATCGACGCCGGCGAGTCCCCGTACAAGTGGGTCGTCTACCTCAACACGCCCGGCACCGGCCCCACTGGCATCCAGTGGCAGCGCCGCACGATTTCCGTCAGCGCGCTCTACAGCCACCTCGTCGGTCTGGGCCACTCCCTCAGCAATGGCTACCTGCCCCTCTCCAGCCGCTTCAGCGGCCGCGACCGCGGGGTCCGCCTGTGCTGGAGGTGGAACGCCAGCATCCCGAAGTGGGAGCAGACGTCCTCGGGCACCCCGGGGTGCGGCCCCACGGGCGCGGTGGCGTTCGCGGACCCAGAGAAGACCTACACCGAATGGGAGGTGACGGACGTCAACGGCGATGGCTTCCCGGACTTCGTCTTCAACTCCTCCCCCATCGAGGTGAAAGCCATCCCGCCTTCGTTCAACGGCAGCGCCGACGGCGCGATCTACTACGGCGATTGCTCCATCAAGGTGCAGCCCACGCTGACCGACGGGAACGCGGTCCAGGCCTTCTTCAACACCTATGGCGTGATGATCTCCGACAGCGTCACCGCCTTCTCCTCGCCCGTCACGCTCAAGCCGAACGCCGCCTGCGGTGTGGGCCTGTGGTTCACGACCAGCGACACCCAGCGCGTCGAGTGTGGCCTCGCCGACGTCAACGGTGACGGCCTCCTCGACCGGGTGGAGGGCTCCACCGTCTCGCTCGGCACGGGCAGCGGCTTCAGCGTCGCGACGCTGACGCTGCCGGGCCGCCTGTCCGTGCAGGAGAACGCCCAGGAACGCATCTGCACCTGGCCCAATCCGGATCCTCCCCTGAGCACCCCCTACGGCTCCGGCCAGACCCAGGGGCTGCGCGACCTGACCGGCGACGGCATCCCCGACTACGTGGACCTCAACTCGTCCGGGCAATGGACCGTCGCGGTGGGCACCGGAGCGGGCTTCGCCCCGGCCGTGAACATCAGCGTGACGGGAAGCACCTTCTCCCTCTCCAGCCAGACGGAGCGCTGCGACGGCCTGACGTCCGACACCCGCAGCGGCCTCTATGACCTCAATGGCGATGGCAAGCCCGAGGTCATCCGCCTCAACGGCACCAACCTGGACGTCTACCAACTTTCCGGCGGAAGTCGCCCCGGCAAGCCCGAGGCCGGCCGTCTCATCCGCGTGAACAACGACTACGGCGCGTTCACCACCATCGCCTACCGCTCCGCCAAGGAGGACGGCACCACGAAGCACCAGGTCCCCTTCCCGGAGGTCGTCGTCTCCTCCGTCGTCACCGTCGGCGGCCTGGGCCTGGGCGGCACCCTGGCGGAGACGCGCTACGCCTACGGTGGCGCCGAGCTCGTCTACGACTCCGCGCTCCACGCCTTCACCATGCCCGCCTACCAGCGCTCGGTGTCCATGAGCACCGTCACCGTCCTGGGTAGGGGCGAGGGCTACGCCACCATCACGGACACGTATCCGCAGCCCGCCTTCGACAACACCTCCCCGGCCGTGCGCTTCGGCCGCTCCCTGCTGACCGGCAAGGTGCGCGACATCACCACCGTCACCAGCGCCAGCCTGGACCCCTGGACGCTGCTGGCCACCGACCTCACCACCTACGGCAGCCGGCTGAAGGCCTCGCACATGGAATGGGGCACGAAGTACTTCCCGGAGCCCGTGCCCGCCGGCACGCCCAACGAGGGCCTGGACTGCTTCGAGCTGGCCCATCCGCTCGACTTCCCGGCCTCGTACCTGGTCGTCAACAGCGGGTACGACGCCTGCCGCGCGCACGGCTTCGCCTACTCGCGCGTCACCGACTCCTGGCGCGGGAGCGCGGCACCGCCCTCCACCGCCAACGTGGTCACCCGCTCGGAGGCGACGGACGTGGACGACTACGGCCGGACCCTCAATGCCAAGCACGCCAACGACGTCTACCGGACCGATGACGACCTCTGCGTGGAGACGCTGTACGCCACGCCCACCAGCACGGGCGCGGCCCCCCGGGTGCTCCACGCGCCCAAAAGCCGGCGTTACTGGACGTGCGACAAGACGCCCTTCGTCACCTACGCCTCCGAGTCCTGGCGCTACGACGGCCTGGCCTCCGGCAGCGTCTCCGTGGGCCGCCTCACCTCGCACCTGCGCGACCGGCGCGACCTCACCACCGGCGCGATCCTGAACACGGTGACCGAGTACACCGCCAGCTACGATGCCGCCGGCAATCCCTCCTCCGTCACCCGGGTGCGTGAGGACGGCGCCACGCGCACCGTGAAGCTCGCCTACGACGAGTTCGGGCTCGCGCAGACAGAGCAGCGCGTGGACGCCACCGGCGTTCCGACGCTCACCACCACCCTCAACCTGGATCCGCTCACCCTCGCGTCGCGCGGCATGACCGACCCCACCCTGACCTGGTACGGCATCGACCGGGACGGCTATGAGCGGCCCGTGCGCTCCACCGTGCAGCCCCAAGGCGGCGCCCTGGGCGTGATGTCGACGACGCGCTACCTGGGCTACACCGGCCTGGATCCGCTCGGCCGTCGCGTGACGACCAAGACCTTCATGGATCCCGTCACGCCCGGCACCGAGGGCAGCGCCGTGGGCGAGACCACCACCACGTTCATGGACGAGCTGGGCCGCACCCGCCGCACCGAGTCTCCCCTGGGCAGCGACTACGGCACCGAGGTGATGATCAGCGGCGCGCGCACGTACGACGACATGGGGCGCGTGGTGTTCGCGGCGGACCCGTACCCGGCCTCGCAGAACGCGGCCACCGCCTATGGCACCAGCTCCTTCTTCAACCTGGATGGAACCCCGTCCTGCGCGATCCGCGGCAACGGCCCGCAGGCCTACACCACCACGCCCAACCTGGGCACCGAGCTGCTCCCCACCTGCTACTCGCGCACGTTCGCCAACCACCTGGAGACCGTGTCCCTCCGGGACGCCGCGGCCATGATCTCCACCACGCCGCAGGCGAACGTCCTGCACTCCTCCACCCTGACGGCGGTGGGCCGGGTGCTGTCGCGCACGACGACGAAGAGCGGCACCCCACTGGAGCACGCCACCTTCACCCATGACCGGCTGGGCCAGGTGACGAGCATGACCCGCTACCTGGATCCCGTGGGACTCACGGGCCCGGTGACGTCGTCGTGGGTCCAGGACTCCTTCGGCCAGCGCGTCTCGTGGCAGGAGCCGGACAGCGCCGTGAAGACGATGAAGTACAGCACCTGGGGTGAGCCGCTGGAGGTCACCTGGACCGAGTCTGTCACGGCCCCCACTGGCGCTCGCAGCCAGGTCTCCCAATATGACGCCCTGAGCCGCCTCACCCACTCCGAGGACCGCACCCTGGGCGTGACGGAGCCGGACACCGTCCACGACTTCCTCTACGACGTCGGCGCCAGCCCCACGTCCCTCGTCACCCCGACCCACGTCCTGGGACGGTTGGCGCAGACCCGGTCCCCCCTGGGTGAGGTCTTCTACAGCTACGACGCCTACGGCCATTCCAACGCGCACGTCTACACCGACGCCCAGGGCACGTACTACGTGGAGAAGAGCGACCTGCACGCGAACGGGGCGCTCGACGCGTTCACGTTCCAGCTGCCCGACACCGGCTACGAGAAGGAGGTGACCTGGTACGCCTACGACACCGCGCGCCGGCCCATGTATGTCAAGTACGAGGGCCCGGACATCAGCCAGGAGCTCTTCGTCGCGAAGTCCATCGACCCGTTCGGCCGGGTGCGCAATGCCATCCACGGAGGCGTGGTGGAGTTCGTCGGGGACTTCGACGACACCGGGCGCCGGCTGCCGCGCGGCCTGACCCTCGCGTCCAGCTACGGCTCCCGCGGCGTCGGCATTGCCTCCTACGACGCCGTGGGCCGCGAACTGGTGCGCACGGAGACCGTCAACGGCGTCTCCCCCGGCGTGAAGAGGAACCTCTCCTACGACGCGCTCGGCAGGCTCGCGACCTTCAAGCGCTCCACGGGCAGCACCTACTTCGCGGACTGGAGCTACACCTACGACGCCCTGGGCAATGTCCTCACGCAGAACGACGTGCTCGGGACCGCTGACGCAGCGATGAGCTACGGCACCGTGGACCGCGACCGGCTCTGCCGCATCGGCTATGGCAACGGAGGGCTGGGCGGCACCGCGTGCAACGTCGCCCATGACAGCTCCGGCAACGTGCTCAGCCAGCCCACCCGCACGGGGACGCGCAAGCTCACCTATCTGCCGTCTGGCGACGTGCGCTCCATCTCCGCGCCCGAGGGCACCGCCACCTTCCGTTCCGGCGCCCTGGGCAGCTTGGAGGAGATGGAGTTGAGCGTTTCGGGCAGGGACGCCCGGCACGTGTGGAGGTTCGGTGGCCTTCTGGAGCTGAAGGAACAGGTCATCGACGGGAAGAAGACCCAGGTCCTCACCCGCAACATCCCGGGCCCGGGCGGCATCGTCGCCACCCGGCAGGGCTTCAAGGGCCCCTGGCGCTTCCCTTTCGGGGAGATCCGCGGCACGCGCTACTCCGCCGACATCCAGGGCCAGTTCATCCAGGACGTGGACTACCAGGGGTTCGGCGAGGCGAAGTCCACCGGCTCCGTGTCACCGGGCTCCCTGCTCTACTCCAGCGACCAGTGGAACGGCGGTGAGGCCCTGGAGTCGCTGGGGGTGTCGCAGTTGGGCGCCCGCGTCTACGACCCGGTCATCGGACGGTTCTTGAGCCGCGATCCGCTCCTCGTCGTCCGCACCGCGGCCACCACCCATCCCTATGCGTTCTCGCTGAACGACCCCATCAACCGCGCCGACCCGACAGGCATGGATCCGGTGCTGGGGGCGGGGTGCATTGGAGATGAGTGCCGGGGCCCGGATGGACAGGGCTTCCCAGGCATGCCGGGCGGCGGAGGTGGCCCCAGCGGCATCAACAACCCGGGCCTGTACTTGCCCTCCGCGGGCGCGTCCGGCGGCGTCGCGAACCCCCAGGCGGCCAACCCCATCACGGCCACGGCCACGTTCGCCCAGGGGCCCAAGACCCTCGCGGGCCTGAACCTGAAGATCATCGTCCACACGGCCACCGGCATCGCCATGGACCCGTCCTTCAACTTCGACTCCATGGCGGCAGCGGGCTTCACGTACAAGGAGGCGATCAAGCGGGTCCTCGCATCGGAGCAGGGCGCGGAGGCCACCGCCGTCCGGGAGAACTCGTGGTTCGACCGGTGGTCGAGCTTCTCGCAGGGCCTCGGCGACTCGATGATGTTCTGGTGTCCGGGCTGCACGCAGAACATGCGCGCCAGCTGGGGCATCACCTCCGGCGGGAACGGCTGGTATTACGCGTGGGGAACCGTCACCGGCATTGTCGGCTCGTTCTTCACCCCGAGCCCGTCGTCGGTCATCAAGCCGTCCAAGTTCGACCCCTACTATGAGCAGCTGCGTGGGGAGCTGCAGTACGTGAACATCGGCGGTGGCGGTAAGAATTGCGCCAACTGCGTGATCGCGGGCCATGCCACGCTCAATGGCAATCCCGCGAGCGCGCTCAGGTCGGTCGAGGGAATGACTCCCGACGCCATCGAGGCGTACTTCGGCCGGCCGTTTGTCACGATGAGCGGCTTCGAGGAGGCCTACGCCGTCGTGGCGAATTGGGAGCAGGGCGCCATGGGCGGCCTCATGACCATCGACCGGAAGGGAATCGCCCACATCGTCCTGGGGCGAAACAACCTGGGGAAGGCCTACTTCGTGGACCCCAAGGCATTCGGCTCGCCAGCAAACTTCGAGGGCGTCGGCGCCTGGTACCTGATGAAACTGCCTTGAGTTTCCCGGGGAGGAGGCCCCACGCCTCCTCCCCAGGGCTGCCAGGGGAGTCACGACGGCGAGGTGCGGTCCGCCATCAGCACATCCACCGGCTGAGCACCATCCGCAGCGCCGATCCACGCCAGGACATGTGCAATCGGAGCCACCACACTCCGCAGGAGAGCCACCAGAAGCGCTCGCACTTCCTGGATGGTTGCTGCATGGGAAGTCTCGCTCCTCCCCCTCCTGTTCCTTCAACAGGATGTTGAACGCCCAGCTGCGCTCCGCCATGTGGACCCCAGCCCGCTCAACGATGGCTCCGCCGGGAGCTTCGCTGTCGGATGGACCGTGAGCCGCTATCGAGGTCGGGCACAGCGGCGGTCCCGCTCTGTCGGACACGGTCTTCTTCCCGGACGACAAGCACCTGACGCAGCGTTGGACCGTGACCTTTGACGCTACCGGACTCATCGCCGAGGTGGATGTATCGGACGAATGATGTTCCACCCGAACGGCTTCAGCGTTCTCCCGCCTGAACCCAGACGTGGTGCTCCACCTTCCTCCACGACTGTCGGGCCGCCGGTGACAGCGTGGCCCCACCCCGGTGTGCCAGTTCCTCCTCGTAGCGCTGGCATGCCTCCTGCGCCGTCGTCCCGTACGCCATGACGTAGGCGTACATGAACAGCTCCGTCGAATAGCCGTACTGATCCGCGTTGCCTGGCTGTTCGTACACGGTCGCGATCAGCACACCGCCGTTCTTCGGGATGTGCTGCTCCACTCCCGCCAGGATCTTGTCCAGCGCCTCCTGGGTCCGCTTGTAGTTCACGGAGGTGATGAGCGCGCTCATCAGCCACTCCACCACCGCCCCAGACCACTCGTAGGACTTTGGCGCGGAGACGACCCGGATCCCACTCCCCGTCCGGTGCACCGTCACCGCCGTCACCTGGAGCGGACGCTTCGGTACCGTCGGCTTCAGCGCCTTCGGTGTCACCAGCGGCTTCGACGTGGCCACGTTGCGCGGCGTCGCCAGGGGCACCACCACCCGCTGCGCCAGGGGCGTCAGGGGCTTCGTGGTCCCCGTCAGCCTCGTGCCTCCCAGGATGGCCTGCCCTGGCTTCGTGCTCTCCGCGTACTTCTGGCGCGGCTTGAACGACACGTGCTTCAACTTCAGCGCCTGCACGTCGTCCGCGTAGCGGATCTCCGGCGGCTGCATCGCGAAGCCCTGGCTCACGTTCTCCTGGTACACCTGCCCCATCAGCTTCTCGAACGTGCCGCTGCCCTTGTTGATGCCCCCGTCCACCAGCGCCAGCCGCACGTAGCCGTACCCGTACAGCACGCCCCGGGCCTTCGAGTACACGTGGTCCACGTCGTGCCCCGTCGGCACCGCTCCGAACGCGCTCACCCACGCCTTGCGGTAGTCCGGATACGACGGGTTCACCCACAGCTGCAGGTCCCCCGCGTAGCTGCGCACCACCAGCACGTCCTGGACCTGATACCGGCCCAGTGACTCGCAGTGCCCGATGTACTGCTCCAACGACTGCCGGCTCTTCGCGGCGACGGGAATCGGTGGATCGGTCTGCGGCGGGCTCACGGGGAGCAGGGAGCCAACCACGCCCCTCCCGCCCCGGGCAACACGGCGTGTCCCAGCGCCGTGCGCACCTCTCGCCGGCACCGCCCGCCTGCCCGTCCGCCCGGCCTTCCAGCACTCAAATCGTCAAGAAAGACGGGAAGTTGAGGGGCCGGCCGAGCGCGTGGTACGAACTCCCGTTCAGTTCCCCTCGACAACTTCTGTTTCTGGAGCCGGCTTCCATGAGCGAGCGCAATGACGTCACGCGGCCTTCGTCCCCCGCCCCGGTGCCTCCTGCTGGAGTCCCCGGCGCGACCGAGGCACTCGCCCAGAACGTGACC
>NZ_RAWD01000298.1:0-11676 GCF_003612065.1 Corallococcus sp. CA047B | reverse complement strand
CTTCGCGACCTTCGGGCGCCTCGCGCGTCGGTCCGCATGCCACTGGGCCGTTGTTGCTCGATACTCCAAGCCACCGCCACGGGTCGCGGCATTGCGGCGCAACTCCCGCGAGATGGTCGAGGCAGAACGCTGAAGCCGACGCGCAATCGCACGAACTCCGAGGCGCTGAGCGTGGAGAATCGCGACTTCTTCTCGTTCGGCGAACGAGAGGTACCGCCTCGACAACTGGGCCAGCTTGATTGAGGGCATGCCGCCACCCTCGCGGAACCACCTGTATCCCACTACCGGTGAAACACCTGCCTCTCTGCCGGCCTCTTCGCTCGACAGCCCCTGGGCGATTGCCCTCCAGAAGCGTTCTCGGTGCTCACGCCGCCCTACGGATGGACGGCCGGGCGATGACATGGGAGGGCGTCCAGCTCGGGCAGCCCGTCGACGATTCTTCGCACCCATCGCAACTCCTCAGCTTCGAGTGTTGCGACGACCCGTTGAATCCACCTTGAATGCATCGATGCCTGTGATGCGAAGTGGTACGGGTGCATCCATGGCCCGGGCGGTACCCCCAGGTCCACCTGTGACACCAACCGGGCGTACTGCGTCTCCCAGTGTCCCCCGTTCTGACAGGGCGGCGAGGCCCATGACGGACCGGGAAGCGGGGCTGGCAAGGTCCGCCAGCCCCCGCCGGGCCGTCAGGTCAGGCCGCGCTGGCGATTGACGAACGCAGTGTCCCGGGCGGCGTCGTAGTCCGTGCGCAGGTCCGGGTTGGAGATCTGCTCGCCGAAGGCGCCGTGGAACGGGATGGCGTCCTCGGGCTTCTGGGCCTTCTCCTGCAGGTTGGACGTCACCCACTTCTGGAGCTGATCGATGGTCAGGTCCTTGAGCTTGCCCGCGCCGGGGATGGGCAGGTCGGGCAGGAACGACTTGGCGGAGAAGAGCAGGTCCACCATGCCCTTCACCGCGTCGTTGCGCTTGTTCAGCTCCTCCACGGCGATCTGGAAGCCACCTTCCAGCGCTCCCACCAGGCCGCCCATGAGCCGGGCGGCGCGCTTGGAGTCCTGCGACGGCGGGTTCTCGGTGGCGTGCTGCTCCAGGTCGGTGCTCATCGACTGCAGCCGGGACATGACGTCCTGGCGGAACGCGTCCTGGCCCTCGAACTCCGGCGGCGAGAAGAGCGTGCGGGTGAAGAACTCGGACATCTTCTTCTGGCCGTCCAGGTTCAGGGAGCCGGACTTGTCCTGCATCGAGGCCAGGACCGCGTCACCGTGCTGGGTGAAGAAGCGGGCGGCGGCGGCGCGCGACTCGCGGTTCTCCCCCAGCTTGCCGATGGAGTCCGAGAACAGCTTCAGCGACTCCGCCGTGGGCGGGTTGATGCGGCCGGCCGCGTCCAGCAGCTTGCCCAGCGCGGGCGAGTAGGACGCGTCCACGTCCGCGTTGATGTTCTTGAGGACGTCCGCCATGCCCTCCTTGTTATTGGCCAGGAAGGACTGGAGCCGGTCCGGCGGCAGGCCCGCGAGGGCCGTGGCGACGGCCGCGCTGCGCTGCTGATCATACCCGCCGTCCGCGCGGATGATCTCCATCTCCTTCTTGGCGTACGTCTCGATGAGGTCCGCGTTGCCCGTGCCCGCGACGATTCCCGCCAGGCCCTCGTGCGTCGCTCCCGGCAGCGCCCCGCTGTAGGCCGCCGCGACGGCCTTCTGCAGCTCTCCGGGGGTCACCGCGCCGGAACGGTAGGCATTGTCGAGCGCGCCAGACAGGCGCGCGCGGTCCGCTTCGGGCAGCCGCTGGACGTTGTCCAGGATGGCGCCGGCGACGCCTTCGAACTTGAACATCAGGTCCATGAACGCCGCCTGCTTGGCGGGATCCGGGTTGTTCTTCAGCCAGTCGGAGACGTAGCTCGCGTCCCGGCCGTCGGACGCGTTCGCGATGGCCTGCTCGGCGGACTTCTGCTCGGCCTCCGTCAGCGCCGTGGGGGCCACCGCCGTCGTGCTGGTGGCCCGCGCGACCGTCGTCTCCGCCCCCAGGCTCACCGCGCTCCGGGTCCCCGGCGTCGCCTGGAAGACGTCCCGCGCCAGCTCGGCACGCACCGCGTTATCCCTCACGGCCGGCTTCGTGACCGGCTGGGCGTCAGCGCGCTCCGGAGTGCGGGGCTCGACGCGATTCGGAATGCCACGCTGGATGGTCGACATGCTGGGGCCCCCACGCCTGGAGACAGGCGTATTTGGAGAGGCGGTCCATGCCTCTCGATTTCCCAGAATTATCGCGCAAACGCCCGAAAGGTTGCGATCCCCAGGAAGATGAGAGGGAAGCTTGCCTGATGGGCTGGCACGCCCAGCGTAGGGCATCGGGCCCTGGCGCGCTCACCCCTGGCTCCCGCCCGCTTCAGCCACTCCGGTGGGGCGCCGTCAGCTCAGCTTCTCAAGCAGGGCCCGGAGCTCCGCCTGCTGCGCCGCGCTCAGGCGTCCGAGCCGCGCGCCGAACGCCTCCGACAGCAGCGCGAGGCCGCGCGTCATCACCTTGCGCCCGGCGGGCGTGAGCTGCAGCCGGTGCCGCCGCAGGTCCGTGGCGTCGATTTCGCGACGCACGAAGCCCGCTGCCTCAAGCCGCTTCACGTACACCGTCACCGTCGGCTTGGGCATGCTCAGCGTCGCCGCCAGCTCCGCGGGATAGGGGTGCTCCTCCACCTCCGAGAGCACGAACAACTCCTTCGTCTCCAGCCCCAGCGCCGCGACGTCGGAGCCGACGCTGGAGATCACCGACATCAGCAGGCGGTAGTTCAGCGACCAGATCTTCGCCGGGTCGATCTTCGACATGTTCCCTTGCGCGGTAATTGGTACAAAATTAAATTGGTTCAGGGCTGAACCAAGCGGCCTTCAACGCTAACACGTCCCAGGAGTCTCCCATGCCTCTCGACCACTATGTGACGCTCGGCCGCTCCGGCCTCCGCGTGAGCCCGCTGTGCCTCGGCGCGATGACGTTCGGTGAAGACCTCGGGTGGGGTACGAGCGTCGAGGAGTCGGAGCGGATCATCGACCGGTTCATCGACCTGGGTGGCAATTTCATCGACACCGCGAACTTCTACACGAAGAGCCATTCCGAGAAGATCATCGGGGACCACGTCGGACGCCACGCCGCCCGGCGCGAGCGGCTGGTGATCGCGACGAAGTTCAGCGGGAACCTCTACCCGGGGGACCCGAACGGGGGCGGCTCCGGCCGCAAGTCCATCATCTCGGCATGCGAGAACTCGCTCCGCCGCCTGCAGACGGACTACATCGACCTCTACTGGCTGCACAACTGGGACAAGCACACGCCCATTGAAGAGACGATGGCCGCGCTTGAGGACCTGGTCCGGGCAGGCAAGGTCCGGTACCTCGGCGTCTCCGACACGCCAGCGTGGAAGATCGTCGAGGCCAACATGCTCGCTCGCTTCCGGGGCTGGTCGGCGTTCATTGGCTTGCAGATTGAGTACTCGCTGCTTGAACGCTCCGTCGAGCAGGAGCTCGTGCCGATGGCCCTGGAGCACGGCCTGGGGATCACGCCCTGGTCGCCGCTCAAGAGCGGTGTGCTCAGTGGCAAGTACACGCGCGCGAACGCGGGACAGCTCAAGGCCGACCGAGGGCTCTTCGTCGAGCCGTTCCTGAACGAGAAGACCTACGCCCTCGTCGATGCGCTCGAGGCCATTGCCCGTGCGCACCAGAGCACCGCGGCCCGCGTGGCGCTGGCCTGGGTGATGGCGCAGCCGGGCGTGGGCTCCACGATCATCGGCGCGCGGCGGCTCGCGCAGCTCGAGGACAACGTGAAGGCGACCGACGTGAAGCTGACGGCGGAGGACCTCGGTCGGCTCGAAGCGCTGACGAAGCCCACGTTCGGGTTCCCGCAGAGCATGCAGCCCGTGTTCCCCAGCATCCACAACGGAGGGACGACGGTGAATGGGGTTTCAGCGCCCCCTTCCGGCTTCGTGATGGAGAAGGGCGGCAAGCCCTACTGAGCCCACTTTCCCGCGAGACGCCAGGGCTGCTCGGCCCTGGCGCTTCGCGCCGCGTCAGGGCACCGGCACGGGCTTGGGACTCACCTCGATCATCCCAAGGTTGCCATTGAGGTACTCGGCCATCTGCTCCGGCGTTACCTCGATGGGCCCACGGGGGCAGAGCGGATCATTGACGATGTAGTTGCCCTCCGCCGTCTTGCCCGTCACGGTGACCCAGTGCCCGCCGAAGTTCCCATCCTCCAGGTAGTTGCCAGCGGCGGCGGCCGCGGGGCCCCAGGCCTGGTGGAGTTCATCGTCTCCGAAGGGATTGCCTCCCAGGATGACGGGATGGCCGCGGGTCAGCGCGCCATCCAGTGACTCCGCCGTCACGTCCGCGCTGCCGTAGACCGTGGCCACGGCACCCGCCTCCGTCACGCCCTTGGTGACCTTGTCGATCTTCATCGTGACCGACTCGTTGGACGCGCCGAAGATGCTGTCACGCACGCCGTCGATGGCCTCGCCCGCCCCGGCCGCGTCCGGGTGCTCCATCGCCCCCACCGCCGTCGCGGCGATGACCACCGAGGCCGGTCCGCAGTCGTTGCCACCGTAGTACTCGCTGCCATCGTTGTAGTCCGTGGCGCCCTTCTCCCCCCACTGGGCAACGTGGAAGGCCTTCGCCTCCTCCAACGTCGTGACGGTGCTCGGAGGCGTGGGCGGCACGAGGTCCTTGCCGGACAAATCCTTCACTCGCACCTCGCCATCCGGCATGCGGGTGAGGCTGCCACGCTCGAACTCCTGCACCCTCGCGCCATCCCGCCCTGGCTCCAGCGGTCCCATGGGCCGTCCGAGCTGTGGCGCGTACGCCTCCGCCAGGACGCCCATCGTGGCATCCGTCCTCGGATGCTGCGGTCGCTGCATGGCCTCCAGCGTGGCCGGGCTCATCTTGCCGTCGGCGGGGCTGATGCCCTCATCCACCTGGTAGGCGTTGAGCGCGGCCTGCGTCATCCCCCCGAAGTTGCCATAGGGCGCATTCCCCATCACCAGGTGGCCCGTCCCTTCCAGGAACTTCTGCAGGCGCGTGACGGGGCCCCCCTCCTCCGTGTCCTTCTTGCCAAAAGTCAGGTCGCCAACGCCCTCCGCCTGGGTCAGCGGCGGAGGCCCCCCATGCGGCTCACGCGCCGCGAAGGGCCCCTTCGCGGCCACGTCCATCAGCTTCGCCAGCCCCTGCAACCGCCGCATCGCGTCGCCGTTCACCACGCTCTCGAAGGTATCGCGCACGACATTGGGGCGGGGCTGCGGCCCGATCTTCGTGCCCGGCGGATACTGCGTGGGCGCGCTGCGCGTGCCCCCCGCGGTCGACGGCGGCGTGAAAAACGTGAACGGGTTGCTTCCAATCCGAGACATGAATCTCCCCCTCATGAGCCCCCCAGGGCCCGCACAACATCATCCGATATCCACCACGAGAGTTTCCAGCGACGGCTGCATTATTTAGCGCCGGCACAATGAATGACTCCCCTGCCCGCGCGCGAATTAAATGCATTTAATTGCGCTTAATCGCGGGGCCTGTGGGGCCGCCGTGTTGCTCGCCCTGCAACCCGGGGCGGACCCTGCCCTCCGGTCTGGCGCGCCTGTTGCTCAGGCCTTCCTTCGCGGTCCTTGAAGGAGAGTCAGCGTGAGACGGATGACAGGAGCAGTGGCGTTGTGGGGAATGGGTGTGGTGCTCGCAACCCTGGGTGGGTGCGGAGCGCCACTGACGGTGGAAGAGAATTCACCCGAGACAGGGGCGGAGACCGTCGGGACGGAGCGCGCGGAACTGACGACGCGGACGGTCGTCCTGACGCCCACGGCGGACGCGCATGTGGAGGCCGCGTCCCCGACCACGCGGTTCGGTTCTTCCTCCACCTTGAAGGTCTCGCGAACCCCCGAGGCGCAGATGTACCTCCGGTTCTCCGGGGCGGAGCTCCCCGCTCCCGGGACGGTGACGTCCGCGCGGCTGCGCCTGTTCGCGATGAACAACGCCGCCGAGGGCGTCGCCGTACATGACTCGACGGGCGTGCACACCTGGAACGAGGACGTGACGTGGAACACCCGGCCGGACTGGAGCAGCTCCTGGCTCACCTCGACGTCGGGGGCCGTGAGCAGCGGGACGTGGGTGGAGCTCGACGTGTCGGGCATGTACATCCCCAGCCGCTACTACAACGTCGACTTCCTCCTTTCGGCGAAGGGCACGGACAGCCTCACGTTCGCGTCCAGTGAGTACAGCGAGGTGGGCTTGCGGCCCCAGCTGGTCCTCACCGTCGAGTCCGGCTCGGACAACCCGCCGCCTCCTCCCGCGCCGCTCACGCTCTCCGGCGCCCAGGTCTCCTTCGCCGCGAGCGCCGATGCTTTCGTCTCCGCGGACACTCCGAACGCGACCCAGGGCAGCGCCACGACGTTCAAGGTGGACGGCGCGCCCGTGCAGGAGGCCTACCTGCGCTTCCCGGTGCAGGGGCTGACGGAGGCCGTGCAGCGCGCGGTGCTGCGCCTGTATGTGAGCTCGGGCTCGGATGACGGTCCTTCCGTGTACGCGCTGACGGGGCTGCCCTGGAACGAGTCGAGCGTCACGTGGAGCTCGCGGCCCTCCCGCACGGGCAGCGCGGTGGATGACGCGCAGGGGCTCGCGACGGGGAGCTGGGTGGACTACGACGTGACGGACCTGGTGCGTGGCAATGGGGACGTGTCGTTCGGGCTGTATCCCACGTCGAGCGACGGCATCACGTTCCACTCGCGGGAGAGCGCGGACGCCGCGCTGCGTCCCCGGCTGAGGGTCTGGACGGGCGCGTCGAAGTCCGCTCCGACGGACGCGTGCCTGACCCGCACGGAGTACATGGAGGATCCGCTCTCAGCGCTGCACGACACCTATGCCGCGGCGGCCGAGCCGGACACGAAGTTCCAGCACCGCGCCGCGCTGCGGGTGGACGCGGATCCCCGCGAGGAGGCCTTCCTGCGCTTCGATGTGCAGCTGCGGCCAGAGCGCATCCAGCGGGTGGCGCTGCGCCTGTACGCCGTGGACGGCACGGGCAACGGGCCCCGGCTGTACCAGGCGACGACGTTCGACGGGGCGACGACGGACTGGAACCACCGCCCGACGCCACAGGGCGAGCCGCTGGTGGACCTGGGGGCCGTCGCGCGGGATGCGTGGGTGGAGCTGGACGTGACGAACGTGGTGACGGCGTCCGGGACGTACGCGTTCGCGCTGCTGCCGGACAGCACCAACAGCGTGGGCTTCACGTCCACGGATGGGGAGGAGCACGGCATCCTCGGTGGCGCGCCCCGGCTGGTCGTCACGTATGAGAGCGCTCCGTTCTGCTCGTACCGGGGCACGAAGCCCTCGGGGACCACGGCCTGGGTGCGGCAGGCCGGAGGCGCGGAGGCCGAGTCCTCCCGCCACGTCGCGCCCGCGCCGGATGGCGGGTTCGCGGTCGTCACGCGGTTTTCCAGCACGGGTCCCCAGCACGTCACGTCGGGCCACAGCGTCTCCCTGCACCGGGCGGATGGGAGCGTCGCGTGGACGCGCTCCTTCCTGCAGGCGGGAGTGGTCCTGGAGAAGGTGGTGGTGACCGCGGTGGGCAACGTGCTGGTGGCCGGCAGCTACACGGGGGCGCCGGACCTGGGCAAGGGCCCGCTGCCCCAGGGCTCCGGCATCGTGGTGATGAAGCTCACGCCCACGGGCACGGTGGACTGGACGCGCGGCTTCCGGGCCTGGTTCGACACCACGGAGGACCACTTTGACAACCCCATGGATGTGCTCGACCTGGCCACGGATGCGCACGGCAGCGCGGTGCTCGTCGGCACGTTCTGGGGCTACACGGACTTCGGCACCGGGCCGGTGTACTCGGGCAAGCCGTTCCCCTACGACGACACGTACCCGAACTCCTACGTGCTGAAGCTCCAGTGGGACGGCGTGCACCTCTGGTCGCGCGTGCTGGCCACGACGTCCCTGACGGGCACCCAGGCGAGCAGCGTCGCCGTGGATGCCGGTGAGAACGTCATCGTGGGCGGCGAGGCGGGAGGCAACACCGACTTCGGTGGCGGTGTGGTCGCCGCGCGCGGAGGCTTCGTCGCCCGGTATGGCGTGGGCGGGGTCTTCGGCTGGGCGCGGGTGTTGAGCGCTCCGCGCAGCGACGTGATCTCCGTGGCCGTGCTGCCTGATCAGCGCATCGCCTTCACCGGGAACTACAACGGATACCTGTCGTTCGCCGGACAGAGCTACGTCAGCCGCGAGCCGGACGAGTATGACGGTCCCCGGGATGCGCTCGTGGGCGTGCTCACCGCGGCGGGCGGGGACGCGGCCCTGCGTCAGTTCGCGCACGACGGGTTCGCGGACATGGTGGTGGACGGGGCCGGGAACATCGTGACGGTCCAGGACGGCGCGGGGAGCCTCGTCGGACTGGGCGAAGTCGGGGGGCTGCCGGACACGGTGCCCCAGCCGACCCTGGCGGCCTTCGGTCCCGCCCTGGAGTCCAAGTGGGTCCGGGTGCTGGGGCCCATGTTCATGTATGGCTTCAGCCTCGCATCCTCGCCGGAGGGCCTGGTGGCCGCGGGCACCCTGACGCAGGCGCTCGAGCTGGACGGCATCTGGTACACGCCGCAGGCCCGGCGCTCCGACGTGTTGCTGTTCAAGCTGCGGAAGTAGGCACCCGGGCCTCGGGGTTCCCGCATGTGGGCGGGGGCCCCGGGGCGCCAGTACCTATGCCTTCCTTGAGAGCCAACTGACGATGAGCGAGGCCAGGGTCTCCGCGGCCGTGGCTTCGTCGACGAGGCCCCGGAGCATGTCGCGGGAGATGGCCTCCGCCGCGCCGATGATGCCAACGCAGCGCAGGTGCAGCGCGTCCCTCTCCAGGTTCGAGTAGGGCGCGAGCGTCTCACGGTAGATGGCCACGTAGCTGTCGAGCAGCTCGCGATGGAAGGCCTCCATCTCCTCGTCGCCTTTCATCGCCGCGGTGATGGCATGCCACTCCGGGCCGGCCGACGTGTAGCAGTGCATGTAGGCGGCGCTCATCACCCGGGCGACGTCTTCCAGCCGCTTCCGCGTGCGCTTGAGCGCCTCCAGGAGCGCCTGGACCTGCTGGGCGTCGATCTGCTCGTAGAGGGCAATCAACAACCCCGACCGCGTCTTGAAGTGCTCGTAGGCGATGGGCTTGCTGACGCCAGCCCGCTCGGCCACGTAGCCGAGCGTCAACGCGTCGGTCCCCTCCTCTCGGACGATGGTCTGCGCGATGTCGAGCAGCTGCTCGCGTCGCTGCGCCTTCGGCAACTTCCTGGCGGGGGTCTCACTCATGGCGGGTGCCATTTCGTAATCCCCTCGGGGGGCCTCCTCCAAGAAAACATGGCGAACCTACCATTGGTAACTTACTAATCGTAGCGAAGCCTGAAGCCGCACCCACCCTGCCCCGCCAGGCAGAGGAGCTCATCCGTCATGTCCACGAATCCGCAGCGCCCTGTCCTCATCATTGGAGGCTCCGGCCTCGTCGGCTCCCAGACCGCGAAGACGCTTCGCCGCCTCCATCCGAGCCTGCCCCTGACGATTGGCGGGCGAGACCTGGCCCGGGCCGACGCCGTCGCGAAGGAGGTCGGCGGCGCGGACGCGGTGCGGGTCGATCTGGAGCGGAGGGACCTGGGCCAGCCCGACGGGAGGGCCTACAGCGCCGTCGTCGTGTTCCTGAAGGACGACACCCTCAACTCCATGAAGTACGCCCAGGCGAAGGGAATTCCGTACGTCAGCATCTCCAACGGCGTGTTCGAGATGGGACCCGAGGTGGCGCACTACATCCACCAACCCGCGAGCGCGCCCATCTTCATGGACAGCACCTGGCTGGCCGGAGCGGCGATGCTGCCCGCCCTCCACTTCGCCCGGGAATTCAAGACGCTCGAATCCATCGAGTTCGCGGTGGTCCTCGACGAGCAGGACGTGGGCGGCCCGGCGGCCTACGTCGACTTCGAGCGCCTCACGAACGTCGCGACGAGCTCCCTGCTGCTCCAGGACGGCAGGTGGCGCTGGGTCCGGGGAGCGGACGCGACGCGCACCTTCACCGCGGTGGATGGGACGCAGTTGCAGGGACAGGTGTACTCGCCCTTCGACGTGCTGGGCCTCGCGGCCGCGACCGAGGCCCGGTCCATCCGGTTCGACATGGTGGTGGGTGAATCGGCGACGCGCCGGCGCGGCGGGCCCTTCTCGACGGAGATCATCATCGAGCTGTCCGGGCTGAAGCAGGATGGGACGCGGGGGCGCGTGCGCCACGAGCTCGTCCATCCCGAAGGCCAGGCACCGGTGACCGCGCTCGGGGTCTCCATCGCCGTCGAGCGGTTGCTCGGGCTCGCGGGCGGCCCGCCCGTGGCGCCCGGGCTCTACCTGCCCCACGTCCTCCTCGATCCGGCCTCCTTCGTCCAGCGCCTGGAAGCGTTCGGCACCCGGATCCGCCGCTCGTAGCCCTGCCTGCCTGCGCGCTGTCTGTCATTGCCGCCGACCTGGATTCCTACCGTTCGTAACCTACCCACCGTAGACACAGCCCCGGTCCGGCGGACCGGAGGAGCGCATCCGTCATGTCCTCGAACACGCAGCATCCTGTCCTCCTCATCGGAGGCTCCGGCGTCGTTGGAAGCCGGGCCGCGAAGACACTTCGCAAGCTTCAACCCGGGCTGCCCATCACCCTGGGAGTGCGAGACGTTGGCAGGGCCCAGGCACTCGCCCGGGAGCTGGGCGGTGCGGAGGCGGTGCGCATCGACCTGGAGCGGCGCGACCTGGGCCTGCCCGAGTCCGCGGCCTTCAGCGCGGTGGTCGTGCTGCTGAAGGACGACACCCTCCACGCCATGAAGTACGCCCAGGAAAAGGGACTGCCCTATGTCTCCTTCTCCGACTTCGTGTTCGACATCGGGCCGGAGGTGGCGCTGCACATCCAGCACCCCACCCGCTCGCCCGTACTCCTGCTGGGGCACTTCCTTGGCGGCACGGTGACGCTGGCCACGCTTCATTTCGCCCGGGCATTCCGACGCGTGGATGCCATTGAGATTGGCGCCGTCTTCGACGAGGAGGACGTGGGCGGGCCCGCCGCGAGCGGCGACATGGAGCGCGTCACGAAGGACCTGCCGAGTCCCCTGCTGCTCAAGGACGGCAGGTTCGTCTGGGCGCGGGGGGAGGACGTGAACCGCGACTTCGTCGGTGTGGATGGAACGCAGTGGCGGGGACGGGCCTCTCCGCTGCTCGACGTGGTGAGCCTCGCCGCCGCGACGGAGGCGAGGACGGTCCGGCTCGACTTCGCGGTGCGGGAAGCGGCGCTTCGCCCCAGCGGACAGGGCGTGTCGCATGAGGTCATCATCGAAATCACCGGCGAGCGGGAGGATGGGACGACGGCGCGCGTGCGCCACGAAATCGTCGACGCGGACGTGCACTCGGGCCTGAGCGCCCGGGGCGTGGCGCTCGCGGTGGAGCGCCTGCTCGGGCTCGCGGGCGGCCCTCCCGTGGCGCCCGGGCTCTACCACCCCGAGGGGCTGCTCGATCCCGCCTCCGTCGTCCAACGCCTGAGAGAATTCGGCACCCGGATTCGGCCTTACAGCACCTAACGAAAGTCAGGGCTGGGCTGGCCGTTGGCAAGGGGCATCCTCAGCTTGAGGGACATGGTCCGTGAACTCGTCCCCGACGCCTTCTGGCAGCGCGTGGCGCCCCTGCTGCCTCCGCC
>NZ_RAWD01000297.1:0-11751 GCF_003612065.1 Corallococcus sp. CA047B | reverse complement strand
CCGCGTGGGTGGGCTGGGCACGGCGCCGGCCATCTTCTCACCCCGGGAAGTGATGAAGCTGCCGGTGCTGCTCGACGGCAAGCCGGACTACCCGCGCCGGGCCCGCGAGGACGGCATCACGGGCGTGGTGATGGTGTATGTGGTGATCGGCGCGGATGGGCGCGTGGAGCCGGCGTATACGCGCATCCAGCGCTCGGTTCCGGGGCTGGATGAAGCCGCCATCGAATCCGTTTCCCGCTGGCGCTTCTCGCCGGCCCTGGGACACGACGGGCGCCCGGTGCGCGTCAAGGTCGTGATCCCGGTGAAGTTCGCACTGAAGTGACCTGCTCGAAGAGACGCACATCATGAAGCCTGGCCTCCCCCGAACCGTCCTCTTCTGGATCCACCTGGTGTCCGGTCTCATCGTCGGACTCGTCGTCGGGGTGATGTCCTTCACCGGCGTGGCGATCGCGTTCGAATCGCAGATCGTCGACTGGGCGGACCGCGATGCCCGCCACGCGGCGCCGCCGCCCCCCGGAACGCCCCGGCTGTCCGTGGAGGCGATGCTCGCGAAGGTGAAGGAGGCCCGGCCGGGCGCGCAGCCCTCGGGCGTGACGCTGTTCCCGGAGCCGGACAGCGTGGTGGTGGTGGCCACCGGGCGCAACAGCGCCGTCTACGTCCACCCCTTCACCGGCGAGGTGCGTGAACAGGGCGCGAAGGGCCCGCGCGCGTTCTTCCAGACGATGGAGGACGTGCACCGCTGGCTCGCCGCTCCCAGCGAGCAGCGCGCCATTGGCAAGGCCATCACCGGCGCGAGCAACCTGGCGTTCTTCTTCCTGGGCGTGACGGGGCTGTTCCTGTGGTGGCCGCGCAAGTGGACGCTGCGCTCCATGCGGCCGACGCTGTGGTTCCGTGGCGGGCTCAAGGGCAAGGCGCGCGACTTCAACTGGCACAACGTCATCGGGTTCTGGTCGCTGCCGGTGTTGCTGGTGCTGACGGCGTCCGGCGCGGTGATTTCCTACAAGTGGGCGTCGAACCTGGTCTTCACGCTCACGGGCAACCCGCCGCCCAATGCGCAGGGGCCCAGCGTGTCCCCGCCGGTGCCCGTGCCCACCCCGGCGCCCGGCACCGCGCCCCAGGACCTGGACGCGCTCTTCGCGGCGGTGACGAAGCAGGCGAAGCCCTGGGAGACCATCAGCCTGAAGCTGCCCACGCCGCCCCAGGGGAGCGCGGGTGCCGGCCGGCCCGAGGGCGCCCCTGAAGGAGGCCGCGGTGGTCCGCGTGGTGAAGGTGGCCCTCGCGGTGAGGGTGGTCCGCGAGGTGAGGGTGGTCCTCGCGGTGAAGGGGGTCCGCGTGGTGAAGGCGGTCCTCGCGGTGAAGGGGGGCCAGGCGGCGCCGGGCGCGGCGGTCCTCAGGCCAGCACCTTCACGGTGCGTGAGCAGGACCGGTGGCCGTTGTTCTCGTCGGTCCAGGTGTCACTGGATCCCTTCACGGGGCAGGCGCTGCGCACGGAGACGTACGCGGACTTCAACAGTGGCCGCAAGGTGCGCACCTGGCTGCGCTTCCTGCACACCGGCGAGGCGCTGGGGTGGGTGGGCCAGCTCATCGCCGCGCTCGCGTCGTTCGGCGCCGTCTTCCTGGTCTACACCGGCTATTCGCTGTCCTGGCGCCGCTTCTTCCCGCGCCGCCGCGACCAGACCGTGACCCCCGCCGCCGCGGTCCCCGAGTCCCCGGAATCCAAGACACACGCTGCCTGAGATTTCCCTCATGAAACACAATATCCGGGATTGACCGGGTATTGTGTTCGTGAGGGTTCCCTCAGGAAACACCCCCGGCCCGGACCGCGCGAGCGGCTCCGGGCCGTCGCATTTTCACTCTGGGGCATGTGGCATTCGCGTGCCTGATGCCCGGCAGTGATGGGTTCACCCGGTGCCCCCAATCACAGCTCTTTTTGGGGAAGAAATATCTTGTCACATGTAACAAGGTCCTGCATATGAGAATCATTCTCATTTAGCCGCACCACTCTTCCCTGAGGGGACCCGTGTCCACAGCCAAGCCCGGTCGTTCTGCAATCCGTTCATCGAGTGGCAACCCTGGAGGCGTGCGCGGCGCGCTGTGGCCCTGGGGGCCGGCGGTGGGACTCGCCTCCGCGCTGGCGGCGGGCGGGGCGGTGGCGCAGGAGGCCCCGGTGGCCGCCGAACCCGCGGCGCCCGTGCAGGAGGCCCGTCCGGTGGAGGGCGCGACGCCTGCCGCGGCGGAAGCTCCGGCGACGGGGGCGGCGTCCACGGAGCAGGGCGGGGACGACGTCTTCGTCCTGCCCACGGTGGAGGTGGAGGGCGCGGCGTCGAAGTACAACGCGACGGAGCCCAGCCTGGCGCGCCTGCCCCGGCCGCTGGTGGACACGCCGCAGACCATCACGGTGGTGCCGGAGCGGGTCATCCAGGAGCAGCAGGCGACGACGCTGCGCGATGCCCTTCGCAACGTGTCGGGCATCACGGTGACGGCGGGTGAGGGTGGCCGGCAGGGCGACTCGTTCTCGCTGCGCGGCTTCTCCGCCCAGACGGACACGCTGCGCGACGGCGTGCGCGACCTGGGCTGGTTCACCCGCGACACGTTCAACCTGGAGGGCGTGGAGGTCTACTTCGGCCCGTCGTCGGTGCTCTTCGGCCGTGGCTCCACGGGCGGCGCCATCAACCTGGTGACGAAGAAGCCGCGCAAGGGGTCGTTCCAGAACCTGCGGCTGTCCGGCGGCACCGCGCCGTCCGGCCGCGTGGAGGCGGACGTCAACCACGAGGTGTCTGATCGCATCCAGTTGCGCGTGAGCGCGACGGGGCAGCTGGCGGGCGTGGCGGGTCGCGATGTCGTCACGGAGAACCGGGCGGGCATCGCGCCGTCCGCGCGCTTCCAGCTGGCGGACAAGGTGGCGCTGGAAGTGGACTACTTCTACCAGCACGAGAACAGCGTGCCGGACTATGGCCAGCCGTACTTCAACGGCTACCCGGTGGCCGTCACCCTGGACGTGCCCCGGGAGAACTTCTACGGCGTGAAGGACTCCGACGTGGAGCGTGTGAACGTGCACATCGGCACGGCGCGCGTGCTGGCGGACCTGGGCAGCAACCTGAAGCTCACCAACACCCTGCGCTACGGCGGCGTGGACCGCTTCGCCCGGCCCACCGCGCCGCGCGGCCTGACGCCTGCGGGCGCTCCGACCACCATCGGGCGGCAGCGCTTCGAGACGAACAACGACAACACGTACCTGGCGAACCAGACCGACCTGCGCGGCGTGTTCACCACCGGCTTGCTCAAGCACACCGCCAACGTGGGCCTGGACCTGTCGCGCGAGCAGCGCAGCCAGGACCGCAACAACCTCACCGCGGTGGGCCTGCCCACGGGCCCCAACCTGCCCGCGGACCTGTACGACCCGGACCACAACCCGGACCTGTCCGCCGTCAGCCGCGTCTTCGGCTCCTCCAACGAGAGCCGGCAGGTGAACCTGGGCGTGTACGCGTCCGACCAGGTGCAGATTGGCCAGTACGTGGAGCTGCTGGGGACCATTCGCTACGACAGCCTGCACAGCGACTATTCGGCCACCAACGCCGCGGGTGAGACGACGCCGTTCGAACAGGAGAACGGCCTGTTCAACTGGCGCGCGGGCGTGGTGCTCCACCCGGTGGCGAACACCAGCGTCTACGGCATGTACGGCACGTCCTCCAACCCGAGCGCGGAGCTGGCCACGCTGGCCAACGACACCGTCAGCCTGGATCCGGAGAAGAACGAGACGTTCGAGATCGGCGCCAAGTCCGACGTCATCGCCGAGCGCCTGAGCATGAACGCGGCCGTCTTCCGCACGAACAAGAAGAACGCCCGCGTGCCCAACAGCGATCCGGAAGGGCCCGCGACGATCCTCGAGGGCAAGCAGCGGGTGCAGGGCTACAACGTCGGCGTCGCGGGTTCGCCCGTGCGCGGCTGGAACGTGTTCGCCAACTACACGTTCCTGGACGCGAGCATCCAGGAGCACACCAACGACTTCCTGGAAGGCCAGCGGCTGGTGAACACGCCCAAGCGCAGCTTCTCGCTGTGGACCACGTACGCCATCCTGGAGAACCTCTCCGTGGGCGGCGGCGCCGTGTACCAGGACGTCGTCCCGGTGAACAACCCGGCCAACGCGACGACGCTGCTCTCCAAGGTGCCCAACTACTGGCGCTTCGACGCGTTCGCCAGCTACGCGTTCAAGAAGGTGGACCTGCAGCTGAACGTCTACAACCTCACCGACAAGCTCTACTACGACGCGTACTACGGCGGTCAGGCCGTGCCGGCGGAAGGCCGCTCGGCGGTGCTGTCCGCGAACGTGCGGTTCTAGTCGCGCGCGCTTCCAGCCGGGCGTGGGAGGATGTCCTCATGATGGTGCACATCCCGCAGGTCCTCACGCCCGAGCAGGTCGTCCACTGCCGCGCCGTCTTCCAGAAGGCGGCGTGGGAGGACGGCCGGGCCACCGCGGGCAGCCAGTCCGCGCAGGTGAAGAAGAACCTCCAGCTTCCCGAAGGAAGTCCCGCCGCGCGGGAGCTGGGGGACCTGGTGCTGGCCGGCCTGGAGAAGAGCCCGCTGTTCATCTCCGCCGTGCTGCCCCAGCGCGTCTTCCCGCCGCTGTTCAACCGCTACGAGTCGGGGATGGACTTCGGCTCGCACGTGGACAACGCCATCCGGCCGTTGCTGGGCACATCGCTGCGCATCCGCACGGACGTGTCCGCGACGCTGTTCCTGAGCGACCCCGACAGCTACGACGGCGGGGAGCTGGTGGTGGAGGACACGTACGGCAACCACTCCGCGAAGCTGCCCGCGGGGGACCTCATCATCTACCCGTCCACCAGCCTGCACCACGTCACGCCGGTGACGCGCGGCGTGCGGCTGGCGTCGTTCTTCTGGGTGCAGAGCATGGTGCGGGACGCAGCCCAGCGCGCGCTGCTCTTCGACATGGACACGTCCATCATGCAGCTCACCCGCGAGGTGCCCAGGAGCCCCGCGTTGGTGATGTTGACGGGCGTGTACCACAACCTCCTGCGCCAGTGGGCGGAGCCCTGAGCGTCTAGCCCTCCTCGGGCGTGACGTGCAGCGTGAGCACCGGGCACGCCGCGCGGCCCACCACCTTCTGCGCCACGCTGCCCAGCAGCATGCGGGTGAGGCCCTTGCGCTGGTGGGTGCCCATCACGACCAGATCGTATTTGCCGCGCTCGGCCTCCTCCAACACGACGTTGGCCGCCTCGCCAATCACCACGCGGTGGGACAGGGACACCGGCGCGCTGCCCTCCAGCGAGCGCAGGAGCGTGGCCAGCTCCTTGCCCGCGGTGTCGCGCGCCATCGTCTCCAGCGACTGCGCATCCCAGCCGGGCGAGGCCACCAGCAGGTCTGGCGCCACGTACTGCGGCGGCTCCCACGCGTGGATGATGTCCACCGTCGCCCCGAAGGGCCGCGCGAGCTGCATCGCGTACTCCACGACGGAACGGGAACCGTCCTTCAGGTCCACCGGCACGAGGATGCGTGAAGGGCCAGCCATGGATGTCCTCCTCCCAGAGTGCGCCACACGGCACGCCCGCCTGCCTTGAAGGCAAGCGGCCGGTCGCGGGATGCCGAGCAACATAGCAGGCACGCAGGTCCACCTGGGCGTGGGCAGCTTTCCACCCGAGGTTCACCCCATGCGCCCTCCCATCGACAACGGTACCGTGCTCATCATTGGCGCCGCTGGCGGCATTGGCCGCGAGCTTGCCCGTCTGCTCTCCCCCCGCGTCCGGACGCTGGTGCTGGTCGCACGCGAGGTGGAGGCGCTGAAGGACCTGCGCGACGAGGTGCTCGTGCGCAACCCGACCCTGGGGGTGATGCTGCGCGCCTGCCGGCTGGATGATCCCGGCGCGGTGGACGACCTGTTCGCGCACCTGGAGCGCCACTACGTGCGCGTGGACGTGCTCATCAACAACGCGGACCACGCGTCCAGCGGGCTGTACGCCGACGAGCGCTGGAAGCGCATCGAGGAGCTGGTGCAGGCCAACGTGGTCGCCCCCGCGATGCTCACGCACCGGCTGCTGGGCCCCATGCTGGAGCGGGGACGGGGCGGCATCCTCACCATCGGCTCGGGCGCGGCGCGCCTCTTCCTGCCGGGCGCGGTGACGTTCGCCGCCACGCAGCGCTTCCTGGACGGCTTCAGCGAATCCCTGCGCCTGGAGGTGAAGGACGCGGGCATCCCCGTCACCTTCGTGGCCGCGGGGCCGCTGGCGCTGGAGCCCGCGCTGGAGGGAGAGGTGACGCCCTTCTTCGAGCTGTCCCTGCGTCAGTGCGCCCGCGAGGCCCTGGCGGGCTTCGAGCGGGGCGAGGCGCTGGTGTACCCGGGCCTGGGGCACCGGTGGATGATGCGGCTGTTGCGCCTGCTGCCGCGCTCGTTCAAGCGGGGCCTGGGACGGCTGGCCCTGGGCGGCCTGCGCAGGAGACTGCTGCTCCAGCCCTCCGGGCCCGGAACGCAAGCGCCCCCCAGGCCGGTGCTGCTGGCCCAGGGGGAGCCTTCGTCCGCGACGTGAGGACGTAAAGACGGACTACAGCCCGATCTCCGCGAGGCGGGCCTTCACGCGCGTGGCCTTCACGCCGGTGTTGGCCGTGCCGCGGCCCTGCGAGTTGCCGCCGATGCCGATGTGGTGCAGCGCCACCACCTGGTTCGTGGACGTGGAGATGACGGGCGAGCCGGACGAGCCGCCCAGCGTGTCCGCGTTGTAGGAGATGTCCGTGGTGCTGTAGTTGCCGTTCAGCACGGAGCCCGGCGAGGACTTCTTCGTCGGCACGCACGAGGGCGTCGTGTAGTAGTCGCAGTTCTGGTTGACGACGTACACGGACGCGTTCGTCGCCGCGTTGGTGGTGGAGACGGTGAGGAAGCCGTACACCGCGCCGGGCAGCTGACCGTTGACGGCCGAGCAGCGCAGCGCCGTCATGTCATCGCCGCTCCACGTCTTGATGAACGTGGCGCACGGGTACCAGATGCGCGAAGCGGACGCGACGCCGTCCTCGTAGTTGAACGACACGCGCGCGCCCACCGCGTCCGCGCTGCTGCCGATGCAGTGGTTGTTGGTGATGATGACGTCGTTGGAGACGAGCCACGCCGTGCAGCGGCTGCCCACCGCCGGGATGGACAGGTAGCCCACGGCCTTGGACTTCGCCAGCGGCGTGCCCGTGAGGGACGTGGAGCTCACCCAGTTCAGCGTGCCCACGATGACGTTGGACTCCTGCGACGCCAGCGGACCGTTCGGCTCCGCATCCGGCAGGTCCTGCGGGTCCATGGAACCACACGCCGTCAGGCCCATCACCAGCATCGCACCCACGAGCTTCTTCGCGACCACGGGAACCTCCTTCGCGCTGCATTGCGCGGCGCGAAGGGCAAGGCACGTCGCGTGCCAAGAGGTGTCCCAGAGGGAGCACGCCGCCCCCACACCGCCAGGGTGGTGCGTGGATGCTCCGTGCAATCCGGTTGCGTTTGTAAAGAAACGTCACATTCCCGGAGGAATCCCCAGCCATCCCAGGGGCTTGCGCGTATTCCAAGGAGTGCCGCTTTTGCGGACAACCCGGCCCGCCCTGTTGTCCCAAGCGGAGACAGGGCGGGGTGGGCGCCGGGTACTTCTAACCGATGATCATCTCCTCGCGCTCCAGGGCGCCGCCCTCGAAGCGGCGGAGGTTGAAGCGGGTGAAGAGCTCGTCGGAGGTGCCGGAGGTCATCCACTGGGCCATCCGCTCCGCGACGGCGGGGGCCATCATGAAGCCGTGGCCCACGAAGCCGGACAGCTGGAGCAGGTTGTCCAGCCCGGGGGTGCGGCCCAGGATGGGGTTGTTGTCCGGGGTGACGTCGTAGAGGCCGCCCCACTGGCGCAGCACCTTCACCTGGCCCACGTTGGGGAGCTGTTCGGTGAGGGCGCGGGCGAAGCGCGACACGAAGCGCAGGGTGCTGCCCATGTTGGGGCCGGCGGGCTCCTTCGGGTCCCCCATGCCGCCCACGATTTCGCCGCGCATGGACTGGCTGAAGTACAGGCCCGTGTCGAGCACCGACACCAGCGGCGACAGGAAGGGCTTGAGCGGTTC
Source organism: Corallococcus sp. CA047B (assembly GCF_003612065.1). Taxonomy (NCBI): domain Bacteria; kingdom Pseudomonadati; phylum Myxococcota; class Myxococcia; order Myxococcales; family Myxococcaceae; genus Corallococcus; species Corallococcus sp. CA047B. The sequence goes on along the minus strand of NZ_RAWD01000297.1, from coordinate 3,666 downwards.
GGTGCTGAGGATTTCGTGGCGGTGCGGTTCGTTGGGGAGCGCCACGTCCGCCAGCTTCGCCACCTGGGGGCTCCACGCGCCGGAGGCGAGCACCACGGTGTCGCAGGCGATGTCGCCCCGGTCCGTCTTCACCTTGCGCACCTGGCCGTTGCTCGTCTCGAAGCCTACGACGTTGGTGTACGTCTCCACCTTCACGCCGCGCTTCACGCTGCCCTGCGCGTAGCCCCACAGGAAGGCCCAGGGGAAGATGACGCCGTCCTCCGGGTTGTAGGCCGCGGTGAGGCAGTCCTTCATCGTCAGGCCGGGGACGATGTCGCGCGCCGCGTCCGGGGTGATGATGCGCGTGGGCACGCCGTACTTGTTGTGCAGCACGGCGTTCTTCTCCAGCCGCAGCGCCGTGTCCTTGCGCTTGGCGAGGAAGAGGTAGCCGCCCTGGCGCAGCCACACGTTGACGCCCAGGTCGCGCGCGAAGACCTTCATCAGGTCGATGGAGCGCTTGGCCAGCTCAATCAGCGCCGGGGTGCCCCACTGCATGCGCACGCCACCGCCGTTGCGGCCGGACGCGCCCGCGCACAGGTAGCCGCGCTCCAGCACCACCACGTCCGTCTCACCGCGCAGCGCCAGGTTGTACGCCAGCGACAGGCCCATGATGCCGCCGCCGATGATGACCACCTTCGCCTTCTGCGGCACCGGGCCCTGGGGCCGCAGCGCGGACGGGAAGTGCTCCAGCTCCTGGGGCACGCCGCCCATGGGGGGCACGGATTCGTCCACTGGGGCGCTCGCGAGCAGGCGCAGCTCCGTGGGGTACAGCGGCGGGCGCGGCGTGAAGGGCACCACCGCTTCGGACTTGAGCGCCTTCGACTTCTGGAGCAGCGCCGCGACCGCGGAGTGGCAGCTCTTGCCCTGGCAGATGCCGGTGCCGAAGCCGGTGTAGCGCTTCACCGACTCCACGTCCTGGTAGCCCCGCTCCAGCGCGTGTTCGATGTCGGTGACGGTGACGTCCTCGCAGGTACAGACGAGCGCCTTGCTCATGACAGCCCTCCCAGCAGCGCCTGCGCCGCGCGCTGGCCCATGGCCGCCGCGTCCTTCGCCGTGCCCGCCTTCACCACGTCGCCCGCGACGAACACGTCCGCGGCCTGCGTGCGTCCGTCCGCGTCCGCCTCCACGCGGAAGTGGCCCGTGTTCGCGTCGAACTCCACCTTCGCGCCGCCCTGGCGCGCCAGCTCGAAGCCCGGCGTCACCGGCACCGACACCACGATGGCGTCGCACGACACCTTCTGCTTGTGGCCGCCCTGCGGGGTGAAGCTCAACGCGCCCACGCCGCGCAGGCCGTGGGCCTTGAGCCCGTCGCCCACGCACGCCTTGGGGTGCGCGTTCGCGGGCAGCGGGCCCTTCAGGTCCACCACCGCGGCCACCTCCACGCCCCGCTGGGTCAGCAGGTGCGCCAGCGCGTGCAGCTCCGCGCCGTGGCCCACCAGCGTCGCGACCTCCGGGGCCACGTCATGGCGGCGCAGCAGCAGGCTGACCGCGCGGCCCGCGTACACGCCGGGCAGGTCGTTGTTCTCGAAGGGGAGGGTGGGCGGATGGCCGCCCACGGTGAGCAGGAAGCGCTCCGCGTAGACCTTCAAGAGCCGCAGTCCCTCGGGCTCCTGGGAGGCCACCGCGAGGTAGCGGCCGTGCTCGTCGTCGTACAGGCCGATGACGGTGGCCCGCCGCAGCACGCTGCCCTGGGGGAACGCGGTGGGCTCCGGCACGAAGGGCGCGCCGTCCTCCGGGGTGCCGTGGGCCAGCCGTCCGCCCAGGTTCGCGTCGCGCTCGAAGAGGAGGAAGGGAACGCCCTTGCCGGCCAGCACGCGCGCCGCCTCCAGGCCCGCGGCGCCACCGCCCACCACCGCGACCTTGATGTGCAGCGTGCGCGAGGGCAGGGCCGTGGGGCCCGGCTCCTTGGGCAACAGGCCCAGGCCGGCGAGCTGCCGGGCCACCTTCGCCATCACGTCCTCCGCCACCGGGACGCCCGCGAACATCTCGTGGTGGTCGAAGCGCTTGGGGAAGAACCAGTCGATGGTCGCGAAGATGTCCACGTTCGCGGAGGGGTATGCGTTCTGCCGCTCCAGCCGCATGCCTTCCTTCGCGGGCGTGCGGCAGGTGTAGACGTTGGGCAGGCCGTCCACGCGCATGAGGCAGTGCGAACAGGCCGCGGCGAAGCAGAAGGGCCCGCGCGGGCGGTGGTACTTCACGGAGCGGGAGAGGACGTTCTCGCCCGCGGCGATGAGGGAGCACGCCACCGGCTCGCCTTCGATGGCGGGGATGCTCTCGCCCTCGAGGTCCACGGTGATGGCCCTGCCGCGCGGGGTTGCGTCTGGGAGGCGTCGCATGGGTGCCGCGCAAAATGGCGCACCGGACCCGGGCGGTCAAAGCCTGTCGGCGTCCGCCCGCTTCCCGTCAACACCCCGCGCCGACAGCCCAGGTGATGGCCCGTGAGCGCGGGGCTTGTTGGAGAAGGAAGAAGCCCCACTCCCGGTGCGCGGGGAGCGGGGCTTCGGGGCTTCTTTGATGCGGTGTGGCAAACCCTGTCGGCCTTCAGGCCGGGTGCGTCAGATGGGCGCTTCGTCCCGGGGGAAGATGGGCTCCGGCATGCCCCGGGGGTGGTAGCCGAAGCGGGTGCGGATGACCGCGCCGAACGCCAGCGGCGTGAGGACGAGGTTGAGCAGCACGCCCAGCACCGGGATGTGGCTGATGAGGAGCAGCACCCCCAGCCCCAGGGCCAGCACCACCGCCTGCGTCTTGCGGCCGCGCATCACCGGCAGTCGTGTGCCCACCTCGCTGGCGATGGCCGCGTAGCCCAGCGCCGTGCCCAGCATGGAGGCGACCAGGAGGGCGAACGCCACCGGGATGCCGATGAGGGTGATGCACAGGACGATGGTCAGCGGGATGAGCGCCAGCGTGCCCACGAAGCCCACCGTCAGGTTCTGGCCGGGGCGGCTGCGGATCTCCTCGCCCAGCTCCTTCATGCGCGCCGGGAAGAACATCTGCCCCAGGAAGCCCAGCCCGAAGAGCAGCGCGAACTGGAGGATGAACGACGCCAGCCCGCCACCCCCGCTGCCATGGTCGTCGTCATCGTCGTCCGCGTCCGCGTCCGCCGCCGCGCCGGGGTCCCGGGACTCCGTCATGCCGCGCTTGATTTCACCCGCCACCATGCGGCCCAGGCCCGCGCCGCCGAAGGACTCCAGGCTGCCCTCCACCTTGGCGCCGTCCGCCTTCTGCACCTGGCCGCCGAAGGCGGACACGTCGCCTTCCACCTCCGCGTCCGGGCCCAGGATGACGTTGCCGCCGAAGGCGTGAGCGTCGCCCTCCACGTGGCCGTGGATCTCCAGGTTGCCGCCGAAGGCGACGGCGTCGTCCTCCACCGTGCCGCGCACGACGAGGTTGCCGCCGTAGACGACCGCGCTCTCCACGGACTCGCCCTGCTTCACCTCCAGGTTCTGTCCGCGCGCCACCACGTCCCGGGCGCCGCGCCGGCCCCGCTTGTTCTTGAAGCTGTCGCGGAAGTCGCGGATCTCCTCGCGCACGCGCTGCTTGGCCTCCTCGGCCTGCTCCTTCGCGGCCTCCGCGTGGGCGGTGGCGGCCGCGGCCTCCAGCTCCGCTGCCTCTTCCGCGTCCACGGGC
>NZ_RAWD01000296.1:0-11805 GCF_003612065.1 Corallococcus sp. CA047B | reverse complement strand
GGACGGGGACCGGTGGTACGGGCGGGACCGGAGGCACTGGCGGCACGGGCGGGAACGGCGTGCCTTCAGGGGAAGCGGGCGAGCCCGGGGCACCGGCTCCGACGGGCGGCATCTTCGGCCCCGGCTCGGTGCTCGCGGGACTTCAGGACCGCATCGAGGTGCAGCGCCATGGTCCGCTGGAGGAGCGGCGGGTGGCTCGCGCGAGGCAGGACGCGCGCAAGCTGGCGTCGCTCATGAAGACGCTGGACCTGGAAGGGGACTCCGGCTGCAAGGGCACGCTCGACGCGCTCTGCGAACAACTGTGCGAGGCGCAGAAGGTGGTGGCCCAGGCGGTGCCTCCTCCCGGTCGTCCGGTGGGCGCGCTGTCGGAGTCGCAGGAGATCGTCGCGCGGCAATTGCGCAATCTCCAGAAGCGGCAGGCGGATGCGCTCGCCGCGCTCGAGGAGGCCCTGGCTCCCTGCGCGGATGAAGACCCCGCCACGCACGCGCGACGCCTGGACCGGATGGTCACGTTCCTGGATGGCTTCGTGAACGGCCTCATCCAGGAGGCGAGGGATCAGCTCGTCCTCCTGAAGGGCAGCGAGGCGCTGAACCGCGCGGACATCGCGTTCGGCGCGGAGGCGGGCGTGGCCCGGCCGTTGGGCCTTGCCGGCGCCGGCGTGGACACGTTCTTCCTGCAGCCCCTGACGGATGCCTCGGGGCTCTCCTCCCAGGAACCTCCGGTGCGGCCGGGCGACTGGCTGGTGGTGGCGGAGGACGTGGAGCGTCTGGGCCCCGGAGGCGCGAAGGGCACGGAGCGCATCTACCGCGAAGCGCTGCGGGTGCTGCGCGTGCGCATGGAGACGCCCGCCGGCCAGCGCACGCCCATGACGCAGGTGACGTTCCAGCCGCCGCTCTCCCGCGCGTACGCCTTGGACCGGGTGGTGCTGCTGGGCAACAACACCCTCGTCAGCGAGGGCGCGACGGTGGAGGAGGTCGCCGAGCCCGTGTTGGACCGGCGGACGGTGCCCCTCCTGCATGCCCCCGTGACGTGGCTGCGGGACGCGAGCCACGCGGGAGGCCGCAGGCCCGAGGTGTCCCTGACGGTGGGGGGGCGTCCGTGGCGACCGGTGGATTCACTCCTGGAGGCCACTCAGGACGAGCCCGCCTTCGCGGTGGAGTCGTTGCCGGGAGGCGCCGCGCGACTGCGCGTAGGCGGTCAGGACCACGGCGCGGCGCTGCCGCTGGGCGCGGAGGTGCGCGTGCGCTACCGCGTGGGCCGGGGTGTGGGAGGCAACCGGACGGCGCTGCGGCTGACGGCGATGGGCACCCCGCATCCCTGCGTGGAGAAGACCTTCAACCCGCTGCCTTTGTCCGGCGGAACGGATCCGGAGGCCCCGGCGCTGGCGCGCGTGCTCGGGCCCGCGATGGTAGGCGCGATGGACCGCGCGGTGTCCGTGTCGGACGTGCAGGCGCTGACGCAGGTCTTCGACGGCGTGCACCGGGCGAACGTCTTCCGCGATGGCGTGCGCCGACGCCTGCTGACGGTGGTGGTGTCGGGCCTGGACGGAGCGGCCCTGGGCCGGGAGGACCTGGAGGCGCTGGGCGCGCACCTGGCGGCAAGGGTGGCTCCCGGCGTGGAGCTGCGCCTGCGGAACCGGCAGCGCGTGGAGGTGCGGTTGCGGCTGCTCCTGCGCCTGGTGAAGGGCGCGGATCCGGTGACGGTGCTCCAGCAGACGCGCCTGCGGCTGGGCGTGGACCGCGAGCCGGAGCGCGAGCCGGGCCTGTTGGATCCGGACCGGGTGGAGCTGGGCGAGGACCTCCAGTTGTCGGACGTGTACGGCGCGCTCGCCGGCATCGACGGGCTGCGCTCGGTGGTGGTGCAGGGGCTGCATCGCGAGGGCACGCCGCCGTCGCTCTCCGAGCGCATCTCCACCGCGCCAGGGGAGCTGCTCGCGTGGGCGCCGCCCGCGGGCGGAAGCGACGGCGTCGCGCTGTTCTACGAGGAGGCGCAGGACCTATGAGCCGTCCCTCGCAGCGTCTGCTCCAGCTCCTGCCCGGCCTCTACACGGCGCGGGACGCCGGCCTCGCGGATCATCCCTTCCTCAAGCTGCTCGCCGTGCTGGGCACGGAGCTGGACGCGTTCTCCGGCGCGGTGGACCAGCTCTGGGATGATCACTTCGTCGAACGGGCCGGACCCCAGGCGCTGCCCCTGCTGGCGGAGCTGATGGGCGCACGGCTCATCACCGACGACCCCCGCGTGCAGCGTGGCGTGGTGGCGCGCGCGGTGGCGTGGCGTCGCCGCAAGGGCACGCTCGCGTCGCTGGAGGAGCTGCTCTCCGTCACCAGCCTCTGGGACGCGGAGGTGGATGAGGCCTTCCGTTCGCTCCTGGAGACGCAGGACCTCAACGACCTGCTGCCCTGGCGCGGACGCACCGCGGTGGTGTGGGATCCCATCGGCCTCTCGGATCCGCTCACGCGCCGCTCGGCCGGCACCGAGCGTCCCCGCGACGGCATCCCCGAGCGCGGTCCGCTGCTGGGCGTGGCGCCGGGCGAGACGTTGGACCAGGCCCTGCGACGGCTGGGCCGGGCGGACGCGGGACGCAACGCCGCCTCGCCGCGCACGTTGGATCTGCTGGGCTGGGCCCGTCCGGACGTGGCCCTCATCCGCACCGCGCGCCTGACGCCCGTGGAGCTGGAGGAGGTGACCCCCGCCGTCGTGCACGTCCTGCCCAACGGCTACCGGGGCTTCCGCGTGGATCCGTTGGACCGGGATGGACCCCTGGTCTGGCTCCAGCCACTGGAGCGCGCGGACCTGACCGGAGGACTCACCGCGCGCCATGAGCCTGAACCCGCTTCGCTCGCGACGGGGCGCACGGCGGCGATGCTGCTGACGCCCACCGCGCTGGCGGAGGACGCGGACGCGGCGGAGCGCGCGGATGCCCTCACCGTCTCCGTGGACGGCATTCCGCTGGTGGGGCCGGAAGCGCTGCCGCTCCTGCGAGGCCCGCTGCCCATCGCGCCCGTGGGACCCGCGCCCACGCTCCGGTTCGCGGACCGGGGCCGGCCATCGCCGGGAGACCAGTGGCGCCTCATGCTGCTCGCCGCGCGTGAGGAGTCGGACACGACGCTGCTGACCTCCGTGCTGGAACCGGGAGCGCTGAACACCGTCACCGTCACCCCGGACGCGAACCAGCTCCTGGGCGGCACCACCGCGGCCCTGTTCGTCGAACGCCTGAAGGGCGAGCCGCGCCTTCGCGACACGGACGGCACGTGGCGCACGCTCACCACCGGCATCCGCCTGGGCCTGCCCCGGAGCAACGCCGTCCGCGTGGAGCTGGCGGGAACACCGTGGGGGGTGCGCATCGAGCAGCACCTCGCGGATGAAAGCCTGCGCCTGGTCCGCTTCGATGCGAGCGCCGACGGGGGACCGTGGCAGGCGGAGGAGCTGGTGGGGGCCCCGCCTCCGGATGGGCCGGGCATGTCGGTGGCGGCGCTCGCGGACGCGCTGCTGCTGGTGGCCCCGGACGGCGCGGGGAAGCTGGGCGTGTGGTCCGTGACGGCGCTGGACGGCGCCACCCCGACGGCGACGCGGCTGGACACCCCGAGTCCACGCCAGCCCGCGGCGCGATTGGCCCCCAGCCTGTGCGTGCGCGGGGGACGGCTCTTCATCTTTGGCGGAGACCTGGGTGGCGCGCCCACCGGGGACCTGTGGTCGCTGCCTGTCGGGGGGGGCACGTGGCGTCCGCACGCGGTGCGCAATCGCCAGGAGCGCAAGGCGGCGACGCTGCTCGGCACGCCGCAGGGGCTGGTGCTCGTGGGCGGGGAGGCCGTCACCGGGGAGCTGGCCGTGACGGTGATGGGGTGTGACCCCGCGTCCGCGAGTCCGGCCTGGCGTCCGCTGGTGCCATTGCCCATTGATCCGGCACTGCCCGGGGTGCTCGTGGCCACGCAGACCGCCACCGGAATCGAAGCCCTCGTGTGGGCGGACACGACGCGGCCCCGCGCGCTGTCCCTCACGTCGGGCGCGAGCGCGTGGGTCGCGGGCCCCCTGGAAGCGGACGGCACGAACCCTCCGATTCCCGGCCAGGTGCTGTACGCCGACGGGCGCGCGCTCTTCGTGGACCCCGTGCCGCTGCCCGCGTCGGAGGTCGTCTTCTCCCTGGGCGGGCGTGGATACCTCGCGTTCCTGCCGGAGCTGGCGCTGCTGCCGGACGAGTTCCTGCGCTTCAACGTCGCCAACGACGGCGCCGTCTTCATCGAGCCCCGTCCGGGCCAGCCCCTCCCGCTGGATGCGCGTCCCGGCGGCGCGTACCACGCACGGGATGCGTCGCTGTCCGGCGATGCGCGCCGGTATTCGGTGCCCGGTCGGCTGCGGCGCCACCCGTTCCGGCTGCGTCAGCGAAGCCTGGGGCCCTGGAACACGCTGGCCCCGAGCAACGCCGACGGCATCGTGGCGGTGGATCCGCGCCTGGGCCGCATCGTGCTCCAGGACGACGCCCCCTTGGGCCGCGTCACCGTCTCCGCCCGCGTGGGACGGGGCGCATCCCTGGGCGCGGGACTGCTCCCTCCGGACCGCCGTCCGCCCGACGACTGGGCGGAGCCGGACCTCCCGCTCCCCGAGCCGCCGGACCTCCCCGGCGCCGGGCGTCCCGTCACCGCGTGGATCTCCCCGCAGCGCGCGGGCGGAGTGCTCGCGGCGGGTGACGTGGAGCGACCCATCGTCGCCACCCTCGCGGAAGGTCTGGGCTTCGGCACGCCGCCAGTCCTGGGCCTCATCGGCTCGCCGCGCCTGCCACCGGAGCGCCTGTCCCAGGGACTGGAGTCGGGCCTGTCCCTCTTCTCCGCGGACACGGGCGCGGCGCCCTGCATCGGCGCGGATGAGCACGGCGTCTCGTTGGCGCTCTACCCGGGCTTCGGCGGAGGCGCCGACACGCGCGTATGGCTCGCCGGCCTGTGGCTCGCGGGGCGGTTGGACCTGGTGCTCACGCGAGGGGCGGTGGACCTGCGCTGGTGCAACCTGGGCGCGCCCGGGCAGGTGGGGCTGTGGATGCCGGGCGGTGGGCATCAGGACATCAGCGCGCGCCGCTCGCTGCCTCCGCCCGACGTGGAGCTGCGCCTCTACGGCTGCATGGTGGGCGCCATCGAGCTGCCGCCCTGGGTGCACCTCATCGCCGCGGGCTGCACCTTCGACGCGGGCAGCCGGGAGGCCACCGCCATCCGCGCGGCCGGTGCGCGCGTGCGCTTGCGGCACTGCACGGTGCTGGGCGCGACCGAGGCGGGCGTGCTGGAGGCCTCCTCCTGCGCCTTCGCGGGCGAGGTGCGCACGGACCGTCCGGACCTGGGCTGGGTCCGCTACAGCCTGCTGGGGCGCGGCGGTCAGCCCCCGGTGTCGCACCAGTCGCGGGTGCACACCGTGTCGTTCCAATCCAACCGCCAGACGGATCCGGGCTACCTGGTGCTGGCGGACAACAACGGCCCCGAAGCGCTCCGCGCCTCCGAGCGCGGCGGCCTCCCCGGCGCCCACGGCGAACGCTCCAACCACGAGCGGGAGCTGCTCGCGCGCACCGACGACAGCATGCCCATTGGCGTCACGCCGTTCCACGCCGACCGCACCCAAGACGACCTCACCCGGATGAGCCGATCATGACCGTGAAAGCGTACACCTCCAGGTCCCGCTTCGACGAAGCCCGGCGCTTCTCCGGCGTCTATCAGCAGATGGGGCGCATGAGCCTCGACGCCGACCACAACGAGGAGGTGCGGCTGCGCACCGTGGACGCGCGCCGCCGCTCCGCCGACGTGGCCGACGGCTCGCCCGACGACGGCTTCCGCATCGGCGACACGTTCCTCGTGGACCCCATCGGCAACGTGCTCGGCTGGGAGGGGCAGGGGCTGCCTCCGGGCGACGAGCGCGTCATCCCGCGCGAGCTGCGCCTGGACCGCTACGACGCGGAGACGCTGCCCTTCGTGGTGCGCAGCCGGGGCCACGTGGCGCTGCGCCGCACGCTGCCCACGCCCCTGGACCTCACCCGGGTGACCAGAGCGGACGGCTCCACCTTCAGCGCCTCCGCGCTCGTCATGGGCCTGCGCTTCGAGCGTCCGCCCACCGACGATGAGATCGTGGACATCCGCGTGGTCGTCGCGGACACGGACGGCCACGAAGCCATCGTCTCCGCGGGCCTGGGCCAGCGTCCCTCCGGCTGGCACGACGTGCGCTTCCCCGTCTCCGCGCTCACGGGCGTGGACGCGACGAAGGTGAAGGCCTGGGGCGTGCTGGGCCTGCCGCCGGTGGCCCGCACCTGGGTGTCCGCGCTGCGCGTGGAGGACGCGGCGCTGGGCCCCGACGTCGTCATCCGGGGCGGTGACGGAACGCTGCCCGGCGCGGGCCGCATGCTGCTCAACGGCGTGCGCGTCTTCCTGGAGCGCGACCTGCGCTACACCGCGCAGCCGGATCTGCCGGAGGCGCCCCCGCTGGCCGCGCTGCCGGCGGACGGCAGCCGGCACCACTTCTTCTTCCTGGACTGCTGGGAGCTGACCACCACCCGGTACGACGACGCCTTCCTGGACGAGCCCGCGCTGGACGGCCACGACACCACCGTGCGCCTGCGGCTCGTGTCCCAGGTGCGCGCGCTCCAGGGCCTGTCCGCCACCGACGCTGAAATCCTTCCCACGCCCACGGGTGGGGGACGTCTCACGACGAACGTCCCGAAGGGCGCGCTGCCGGACCGCTTTCCGCCGGAGCCGTTGGACCCGTGCCGCGACCGCTGCCTCTCCACCGAGAACGCCTCCACGGGTGAGGGCTACCTGGGCTCCGACAACCTCCACGTCCGCGTGGAGCTGTTCGAGGGCGGAGCGCGGCCGGTGGTGCTCTGGTCGCGTGACAACGGCTCCACCGTGCTCCCGCTCACCGCGCCCGCGTCCGCGGATGCGATGACGCTCCAGGTGTCCCCCGAGAGCGCGGCGAAGCTCCGGGCCGGCGACCTCATCGTCATCGAGGACCGCGTCACGCGGCTCCAACCGGAGGGCGTGTCCCAGCCGGTGCTGCGGCGGCTGCGCGGCGTGCAGGCGGACACGGGCAAGCTGGAGCTGGCGGACGCGAGCGCCATGCTGACCACGGACCCCGTGCCGGTGCCGGTGGGGGGCACGTTGGGCCGGGCCTTCAACCCGGCGCAGGGCGCGGTGGTGCGGCGCTGGGATGGCGGCGACCTGCTCGTCACCGGCCTGCGCTACCGCTTCCCGGATGGCATCACGCTGGCCTTCTCCGGCAACGGCTGGCGCACGGGGGACTACTGGTCCTTCACCGCGCGGGTGCACGCGGCGGACGGAGCGGCCCGGGGAGAGGTGGAGCAGCTCACCGACGCGCCCGTGCACGGCCCGGTGCACCACTTCGTGCCGCTGGCCCGCGTGAAGGGTGGAGCGGCGCGCGCCTTCGAGGACCTGCGGCCCCGCTACCTTCCGCTCGCACAGGTGAGGGACCGGCTCGTGGAGCTGTCCGAGCGGGTGACGGGCCCCGGCGTCTTCACGGTGGTGGTGGGCGACGGCGTGCGCAGCTTCGGCGACATCGACCAGGACATGCTCGAGGGCATCACCGGCGATGAAGCCTTGCAGGCGGCGGTGGATCGGCTGAGCGGGCAGGGGGGCTCCATCTTCGTGCGCGCCGGCCGCTACAAGCTGGAGCACCCGGTGCTCCTGCGCAACCTGTCCTCCGTGCACCTGCTGGGGGATGGGGACGCCACCGAGCTGCGCACCCAGGGCTCCGGCGGCGCCTTCTTCGTGGACCGCTGCGGCCTGCTGGGCGACGTGCGCATCGAGGACTTCCGGCTGGTGGAGGCGCCCTTCGAGGACGTGGTGATTGGCGAGCCCCAGCCCTCCCTCCTCGCGTCCATCCCCCGCGTTTCGACGACGGACGGCCTGCGCTTCGTGCCGCTGCTGGAGGTGGACGACGACCGCGTGCTGGAGACGGACGACGTGAAGCACCCGTCCGCGGAGGCCGACTTCGTGGACGTGGTGGCCGAGCGCATCAAGATCCTCGTGCCCGGCCAGGGCCGCGCCGCGGGCTCGGTGGTGGCGACGCTGGTGCAACTGCGCAAGCTGCAACGGCTGCAGCCCGGCAAGCCGCTGGAGGACCTGCCGGAGGCGAAGCCCCTGCTGGACGCCTTGCAGACGCTGCCGCACGGCGTGGTGACCCTGGCGGACTCCAGCGGCGTGTCGCTGCGCCGCTGCCACCTCCAGGCGAACCAGGCGGGCAGCGAGGCGACGGGCGTGCTGGTGACGGGCACCTGCGCGCGCATCCACATCGAGGACAACCGCATCGTCGCGGCGACGGGCATCGCCGTCGCACCCTACGCGCCCTATCTGGCCGAGCGCTTCCTCGCGGCCTTCCCGCGCGCGGGCCTCTTCATCGACACGCTGTCCATCACCGGCAACCGGCTCCAGCCGCTGGGCGAGGCCACCACCGGCATCCACGTGGCGGACGGCACGCTGTCCGGCGTGGAGGTGCGGGGCAACCGCGTGCAGGGCTTCCACGTGGGCATCCTCGTGCAGGATCTGGCCGAGGGCGGCGCCACCGGCCCGGTGGACCGCGTGCTGGTGGCGGAGAACCAGGTGCTGGGCTCCGGAGCGGTGGGCATCCAGATCGCCGGCGACGGCGTGGACGTCGTGGGCAATGAGATCTGCAACGCGGTGTCGGACGGCCTGTTCCAGGTAGGCATCCAGCTCTCCGGCCGGGGACTGCGCGTGCGCGACTCCTGGATTGCCTTGCCCGCCGTGCCCGCCGCGTCGGTGCTGGGCGTGGTGGCCGGCATCGTCGTGGGGGACGGCCTGGACGACGGTCAGTCCAACGGCCGCCCCGCCACGGACGTGGAGGTGGTGGACAACCGCATCGAGGGCGCGGGCGAAGCGACGCCGGGCATTGGCATCCTGCTGGGCGGTCCGCAGCCGGTGTTCGACGTGCGCATCCGGGGCAACGTGGTGCGGGCGCTGGGCGACGCGGCGGTGCGCGCCTGGGGCACGGGCGGCGCGGTGGGGCGGATCCGCGTGGAGGACAACCGCTTTGAACAGGTGGCCCTGGCGGACGTGCCGTCGCAGACGGACAACACCCTGGCCCTGTCCCGGTTGGATCCAGGCCTGGAGACGAAGCTGAGCCCGGGCGCGCGGTCCCAGCCCCGGCCGCTGGTGGAGGCGCTGTTCGCCAACGTGACGCCCCGGGTGCGCGCGCCCCTGGACGCGGCGCTGCGGTGGTTGGAGCGGCTGACGCTGCGCGGGGCGGTGGTGCTGGCGGGGGTGGAGGAGGCCCACGTGAGCGGCAACCGGCTGCTCCAGGTGGGGCGCACGGAAGCGTACGGCGCGCCCGGGCTGGAGGACGCGGAGGTGCGCGTGGCGGGCATCGCGGTGGTGTCCGGCCTGGGCCTCACCGTGGAGGACAACGAGGTGGAGACCCTCCGCGCGCCGGTGAGGAAGACCGCGGTGCCACCGGTGAAACCGCCGGTGAAGCTGCCGCCCATCGCCGGGGTCCTCCAGCAGTTGGGACTCGCGCCGGCCACCCTCCGGCTGGAGCGCGGCGATGTGCACTCCGCCGTGGTGGGCATGTACGCCACCGTGTTGCAGTACACCGGGTCGGACGAGGACGGGCGCCAGCAACTGGGCCGGGGCCTGTATGGACCGCTGGACACGCTCGCGCAGCAACTGAAGGACCTGGGCGGCACGCCCGCGACCCTCACGGAGATGCTGGTGCGCGAAGTGGCGGAGATGCGCGCCGCCCAGGGCTTCGAGGACCACACGAAGACGTCGAACGCGGTCCGCTCGTCGCTGGCCCGCGCCTCCAGCTTCACCGCGCCGGAGGAGCTGTCCCAGGACGCCTGGGACACCGTGGCGCAGTTCGACCTGGCGACCGTGTCCGGCAAGGACGCGGTGGCGAAGACGGCGGACCGCATCAAGGGCTCCTTCGAGGTCCTGGTGCAGGGCCTGCCCGACACGGTGAAGAAGACGCTCCTGAAGGCCATCGCGGAGGTGCAGGGCGAACCGGGCGATCTACAGCGGTGCGTGGCGCTGGCCGCGGGCCTGAGCCAGGTGGCGCAGCTGCGCGAGGCGCAGGCCCAGAAGGCCCGTCAGCCCGTCATCGGACAGGCGGTGGGCCCCCGGAAGACCATCATCGGTACCTTCGCCACCAGCGCCCTGGAGCAGCTCCCGCGCAGGGGCCGCTCCATTGGAGTGAAGGCCAGCGCGGACGTGCTGCTGCAACTGCGCCAGTCCAAGGAGGCCCTGGCGGATCAGCTCAAGGACGTCCACCCGCAGCTGGCCCTGCAGGTGGAGGCGGACTACCGCGACGTGGAGCGCACGGGGGGGCAGTCGCGGCCGGTGGAGCGGCTGCGCTCCACCCTCAAGCAGATCATGGAGTTCACCAACGGCGAGGTGCCCCAGGCGACGCTCTCCGTGGAGGACGCGGAGCGCGTGACGGCGCAGGGCCGCACGGCCACCATCGGCCTGTACACCGCGAACCTGGACCGGCAGGCGGCGGGCCTCGTCACCGAATCCGAGGACACGGTGGAGAAGCAGCTGCGCTCCTTCGGCACCTCCGTGGGACAGCTGTCGGAGCTGGTGAGCGGGGACGCGGAGCTGTCCGCGCTCTCCTCCCAGGCGCATCAGGCGGTGCTCGCCGCCATCGCGCAGCCGCAGAAGCGCTCGGAGCAGGTGGCCATCGCGCGGGGCCTGTTGGACCGCATCCGCGTGCAGACGCTGGACGTGCTGCCGACGACGATCGCGCTGCCGCCCACGGGGCCGGTGTGGGCGGATCCCCTGGACCGCAGGCTCGCCGCGCTGGGCGCGCTGGTGCTCGCGGTGCGAGGCATGCCCCCCGGCAAGGTGCTCACGGATTCGATGGCGCTCTACGTGTCGCACTACAGCCGCGCCCTGGACATCGTGGGCATCGACGGGCAGTTCCGCGAGAGCGTCCTCCAGCGCATCCGGGAAGCCATCCAGCGGCTCACCACCCAGCAGCCGGACGACGTCACCCGCCAGGCCCTGCACCAGTTGGTACGGGAGCCAGCCGACCTGGCCGCCGAGGCCGTGGGCAAGGGCGCCGGGGCTTCCATCGCCGTCAAGGGGAGCCCGGTGACGCCGGAGCTGGAGGCGACCGCGGTGCTGCTGCGCTCGGCGGAGCAGGGCCTGAACCCGGGCGAGGACGACACGTCGCGCATCGCCCGGCTCCAGGAGTACCTGCGCCAGCGCGCCACGAAGGTCTCCGCGTCGCTCGTCGTCATCGTCACCGGCATGACGGACCTGGGCGGCATCCTGGAGGTGCTGCGCAAGGCCCTGGAGCAACTGGCGCGGGGCGAGGCTCCGGATCCGGGCGACCTGATTCCCCCCGTCTTCGACACCTTCCCCCAGCCCGCGGACGGCCTCTTCCTGGCGGGCGTGCAGGGCCGGGTGCGGCTGTCCGGAAACACCGTGCGGGACGCCGTCACGGGCATCACCGTCCTGCCCCCCTCGGGGCACGTCATGACGGAGTCGGAGGCGCAGCCGGGGTCGCTCCTCGACGTGGAGGGCAACCGGCTGGAGGGGTGCGCGGTGGCGGGCGTCGTCCTGCGGCAGGCGCTGGCGGTGACGGTGGTGGCGAACAACCACTTCTTCGCGTGCGGGGGGCTGCCCACCGCGGGCGACCCGGGTCTGGGCCAGTCGGTCGCCTCCTTCGCGGGCTCCGGCGAGCTGGTGGTGCGCGACAACGTCTTCCTGGAGAGCGGCAACACGCTGGCGCAGGCGCTGCTGCACGAGGTGGCCATCGACTGGCGCGGTGAGGTGGGCGTGCGCGGCAACACCGTGCGCCACGAG
>NZ_RAWD01000295.1:0-11807 GCF_003612065.1 Corallococcus sp. CA047B | reverse complement strand
GCTCCGGACGGCCCACGTAACCGCGCGTCACCACCGCCCCGCCCACGTACAACTCTCCCGCCACCCCTCGCGGCACCGGACGCCCGCTCGCGTCCAGCACGTACATCCGCGCGTTCCCAATCGGACGCCCCAGCGCCAGCGTCGCCGTGCCTTCGTCCCACGCCCCTTCCACCGCGTTCGTCAGCACGCCGACCGTCGTCTCCGTCGGGCCGTAGTGGTTGAACACCGCGCACTCCGGCGCAAGCTTCCGCACCGTCTCCACCAGCGCCCTGTCCGACGCCTCGCCGCCCACCACCAGCCGCTTCAGCGGCAGCACCTGCTTCGCATTCGGCCCGCTCAAGAGTGCACGCAGGTGCGAGGGCACCACCTTCAAGCCCTCCACCCGGTGCGCCTGCATGTACGCGCCCAACGCCTCCGCGTCCGACGCCATGTCCTTCGCGACGAGGTGCAGCGTCCCCCCTCCGCACAGCATCGGGAACACCGCCGTGTGCCCCAGGTCCGCCGCCAGCGTCGTCACCGACGCGAAGCTCATCCCCTCCACCAGCTTCAGCCGGCCCCGAATCGTCTCCACGTAGTTGGCCAGCTGCCGGTGCTCCACCACCACGCCCTTCGGACGTCCCGTGCTGCCCGACGTGAAGATGGCGTACACCGCGTTTCCACCCAGCACGCCTGACTCCACGCGCTCGGTGCTTCCGCCCGCCTCTTCCACCGCTTCGACGACGACGGTGGTGCACCCCAGTCCCGCCACGTCTTCCGCGTACGCCCGCTGCGTCACCACCACCCGCAGGCTTGCGTCCTCGGCAATCGCCTTCACGCGCGCCGCGGGGAAGGACGTGTCCATCGGCACGTAGCCGCCGCCCGCCTTGAGGATGCCCAGCATCCCCACCACCGCCTCCACCGTGCGCTCCACGTACAGGCCCACCAGTACCTCGGGGCCCACGCCTTCCTTCACCAACGCTCGCGCCAGCCGGTTCGCCTTCGCGTCCAGCTCCGCGTACGTCAGCTGCTTCCCATCCGCGACCACAGCGATGGCACCGGGCACCCGCTCCACCTGTGCCTCGAACATCTCGGGGATGCTCTTCGACGGCACCGCTTCCGCCGTCTGGTTCCACGTCTTCAACACCAGCAGCCGCTCGGTGGAGTCCAACAGGGGCAGCGCTCCCACGGACACATCCGGGTTCGCCGCCACGCCCTCCAGCAGCACCCGCAGGTGCTCCATCATCCGCTCCACCGTCGTCCGCTCGAACAGGTCGGCGCGGTAGTCGCTGATGCACACCAGTCCCGCGCCGGTGTCCTTGAAGGACAGCGTCAGGTCGAGCTTCGCCGCGCCTTCATCACGACCCAGCGAGCGCAGCTTGAGCCCCGGCAGCTCGATGGAGGCCGCAGGCGTGTTCTGGAGCGACAGCTTCACCTGGAACACGGGCGCGTGGCCCAGGCTGCGCTCGGGGTTGATGGCCTTCACCAGCTCCTCGAACGGCAGGTCCTGGTGCGCGTACGCCCCCAACGCCGTGTCCTTCACGCGACGCAGCAGCATCCGGAAGGTCGGGGCGTCATCCAGCCGCGTGCGCATGGCGAGCTGGTTGACGAAGAAGCCAATGAGCCCTTCGGTCTCCGCGTGATTTCGGTTCGCGATGTCCGTGCCCACCACGATGTCCGTCTGTCCGCTGTAGCGCGACAGCAACGCCTGGAAGCCCGCGAGCAGCGTCATGTACAGCGTCGCGCCCTCCTGCTGGCTGAGCGCCTGGAGCTTCTCCGACAGCTCCTTCGGGAACTCCGTCGGCACCGTCCCCGCGCGGTGGGTCCGCACCGTCGGCCGGGCCCGATCCGTGGGCAGCTCCAGCAGGCGCGGCGTGTCTCGCAGTTGCTCACGCCAGTACGACAGCTGCGCTTCCAGCGCGTCACCCTTCAACCAGCCGCGCTGCCAGGCCGCGTAGTCCGCGTACTGCACCGGCAGCTCCGGCAGCGGTGAAGGTCGGCCCGCGTGGAACGCCTCGTACAGGGCGGCCATCTCCCGCATGAAGATGCCCATGGACCAACCGTCGGAGACAATGTGGTGCATGGTCAGCAACAACATGTGCCGGTGCGCGTCCTGACGCAGCAACGTGGCCCGCACCAGCGGACCGCGTGACAGGTCGAACGGACGGCGCGACTCCTCCAGCGCGCGCTGCTCCAGCCGCGCTCCCGCCACCTCCGGCGTCAACGTCCCCAGGTCCACCACCTCCAGCGCCACGTCGGGCACGCCGGAGATCACCTGCACCGGCTCGCCCGCGTGCACGCCGAACGCCGTGCGCAGGGATTCATGGCGGCGGAGGATCTCCTGGAACGCGCTGACCAGCGCGGGCACGTCCAGCGCGCCCTCCAGGCTCACCGTCAACGGGATGTTGTACGCGAGGCTTCCCGGCTCCAGCTGATCCAGGAACCACAGGCGCTGCTGCGCGAACGACAACGGCAGCGGTTGCTCGCGCGACACCGGCACCAGCGGCGGCACCTCCGGGCCCGAGGCCTGGACGTGCGCGGACAGCCACGCGGCCAGCGCGGCCACGTTGGGCATCTCGAAGAACGCCCGCACGGGCAGGTCCACGCGGAACGCCCGCCGGATGCGCGACACGGCCTGCGTCGCCAGCAGCGAGTGGCCACCCAGCTCGAAGAAGTCCGACGTCCGCCCCACGCGCTCCACGCCCAACAGCTCCGCCCAGATGCCCGCGAGCGTCGTCTCCACGCCCGGACGGGGCGCGGCCTCCTCCGGCTCCGCCGCCAGCCGCTGCACGTCCGGCCGGGGCAGCGCCTTGCGGTCCACCTTGCCGTTCGGCGTCAGCGGCAGCGCGTCCAGCGACACGACAGCCGACGGCACCATGTACTCCGGCAGCCGCTCCTTCACGAACCGGCGCAGCGCCTCCGCGTCGACCGTCTCCTCCTCGTGCGGCACCACGTACGCCACGAGCCGCTTCTGGCCGGGCACGTCCTCGCGCGCGACCACCACCACGTCGCGCACGGTGGAGTCCTGGCCGAGCACCGCTTCAATCTCGCCCAGCTCGATGCGGAAGCCGCGCAGCTTCACCTGGTGGTCCGCGCGTCCCGCGAACTCCAGCTGGCCGTCCGCGCGGTAGCGCACCACGTCGCCCGTCCGGTAGAGCCGGCTGCCCGGTTCACCACCGAAGGCGTCCGGCACGAAGCGCTCGGCCGTCAGGTCCGGGCGCTCCAGGTAGCCACGCCCCACGCCCATGCCGCCGATGAACAGCTCGCCCAGCACGCCCGTGGGCACCGGCTGCCCAGTGCCATCCAGGACGTACAGCCGGGTGTTCGGGTACGGCCGACCGATGCCGGGCCGACCCTCGCCCGGCGCGACCTCGGCGCTCGTGGCCGTGACGCTGATCTCCGTGGGGCCGTAGCAGTTGACGAACCGGCGTCCGACGCCCCAGCGCTCCACCAGCTCGGACGGCAGGGCCTCCGCGCCGGAGATGATCGTCTGGAGCTCCGGTAGCGCTTCCTGCGGCAGGGCGGCGAGCACCGGCGGCAGGAGCACGGAGGTGGTGATGTGCTGGTCGCGCAGGAGCGCGGTCAGCTCTGGCCCCGGCAGCAGCGCGTCACGCGGCACCAGCACCAGCGTGCCTCCGCCCGCGAGCGTGCCGAAGATCTCCAGCACGGACGCGTCGAACCCGAACGCGGTGAACTGGAGGACGCGCCGACCCGGCTGGACGTCGAAGTCCCCCACCGTGCGCAGGATCGTGTTGCGGATGCCCCGGTGCTCCACCAGCACGCCCTTGGGGCGCCCCGTCGAGCCGGAGGTGAAGATGACGTAGGCCGCGTTGCGGGCGTCCGTCAGCGACGGGGGATTCTCCTTCGACTTGCGCGCGATGGTCGCCGCTTCCGCGTCCACCGACAGGAGCCACTCGCCCCGCGAGGGCACCTCGTCCGCCAGCGTGTCCTGCGTCACCACCACCGGGACGCGGGCGTCCTCCAACATCGCGCCCAGTCGTTCGGAGGGATAGGACGGGTCGAGCGGCACGTATGCGCCCCCCGCCTTGAGCACGCCGAGCAGCGCCACCACCAGCTCCAGCGAGCGCTCCAGGCACACGCCCACGCGCGTCTCCGCGCGCACGCCCAGGCCGCGCAGGTGCCACGCGAGCTGGTTGGCGCGCGCGTTCAGCTCGCGGTACGTCAGCGATTCGCCCTGGAACTCCACGGCCACCGCGTCCGGCGTGCGCTCCACCTGGGCCTCGACGAGGCCGTGCAGCCCACCGTCCTCGGGCAGCGCGAGCGCGGTGTCGTTCCAGTCCTCCAACAGCGTGCGGCGCTCCTCCGCGGACAGCACGGTGAGCGAGGAGACGCGCGCCGCGGGCTCGGCGACCGCGGACTCCAGCAGGGCGCGCAGCCGCGTGGACATGCGGTCCATGGTGGACGCGTCGAACAGGTCGGTGCTGTAGACCCACTGGCACGACAGGCCCTGCGGCGTCTCCGTGATGGAGAGCGTCAGGTCCAGGTTCGAGGAGACCGACTCGGCGCCCGAGGCGCGGAAGGTCAGCCCCGGCAGCTCCAGCGCGGACGTGGGCGTGTTCTGCAGGATGAGCTTCACCTGGAACAGCGGCGCGTGCGCGAGGCTGCGCTCCGGGTTGAGCGCCTTCACCAGCTCCTCGAACGGCAGGTCCTGGTGCGCGTACGCCCCCAATGCCGTGTCCTTCACCCGGCCCAGCAGCGTGAGGAAGGTCGGGTCATCCTCAAGCCGCGCGCGCAGGGCGAGCTGGTTGATGAAGAAGCCGATGAGCCCCTCGGTCTCCGCGTGGTGGCGGTTCGCGATGTCCGCGCCCACCACGATGTCCGTCTGGCCGCTGTGCCGCGACAGCAACACCTGGAAGCCCGCGAGCAGCGTCATGTACAGCGTCGCGCCCTCGCGCTGCCCCAGCGTGCGCAGGGCCTGCGTGAGCCGCTCCGGGAGCATCCGGTGGAGGATGGCGCTGCGCGTGCCCTGCACCGCCGGACGCGGCCGGTCCGTGGGCAACTCCAGCAGGCGCGGCGCGCCTCCCAGCTGTCCTCGCCAGAAGGACAGCTGCGCCTCCAGCGCGTCGCCCTTCAGCCAGCCGCGCTGCCAGGCCGCGTAGTCCGCGTACTGCACCGGCAGCTCCGGCAGCGTCGAGGGCTGACCCGTGCGGAACGACTCGTAGAGGGACGTCACCTCGCGCACGAGGACGCCCATGGACCAGCCGTCGGAGATGATGTGGTGCTTGGCCAGCAGGAGCAGGTGCTGCCGCTCACCCAACTGAAGCAGCGTGGCCCGGAACAGCGGCCCCCGGCCCAGGTCGAAGGGCCAGCGCGACTCCACGCCCGCGACGCGCCGGGCCTCCAGCTCCCGCTCGCTCTCCTCCAGCGCGCGCAGGTCCACCCGCGCGAGCACCTGCTCCGGCACGGGCGAGATGCGCTGCACCGGCTCCTGGCCCACGGCCTGGAACGTCGTGCGCAGCGACTCATGGCGCCGCACCAGCTCCTGGAACGCGCGCTCCAGCGCGGCCACGTCCAGCGTGCCCTCCAGGCGGAGGGCGGTGAACATGTTGAACGCCGTGGAGCCGGGCTCCAGCTGATCCAGGAACCACAGGCGCTGCTGCGCGAACGACAGCGGCAGCGGCCCTGTGCGCGCCACGGGCAGGAGCGGCGGCGCCTTCGCGCCCAGCGCGGCGGCATCCACCTTCAGCGCCAGCTCCGCCACCGTGGGCGCCTCGAAGAGGGCCCGCAGGGGCAACTGCACGCCCAGCGAGGAGCGGATGCGCGAGATGGCCTGCGTCGCCAGCAGCGAGTGTCCGCCCAGCTCGAAGAAGTTGTCGCGCGTGCCAACCCGACCGACGCCCAGCACCTGGGCCCAATCACCCGCGAGCACCTCCTCCGTCGGCGTCCGGGGCGCCACATACGTCCCGGACACCTCCACGCCCGCCTCACGCGGCTCCGGCAGGGCCTTGCGGTCCACCTTGCCGTTGGCGGTGAGCGGCAGCGCCGGCAGGACGACGAAGGCCGACGGCACCATGTACTCCGGCACCGCGTCCTTCAGCGTCGAGCGCACGCTCGCGACGTCCAGGCCTTCGCCCACCACGTACGCCACCAGCCGCTTGTTCCCGGCGCCCTCGCCGCGCGCCACCACCACGCACTCGCGCACGCCGTCGCAGCGGCCCAGCGCGGCCTCCACCTCCGCCAGCTCCACGCGGAAGCCGCGCACCTTCACCTGCGTGTCGCCGCGCCCCAGGAACTCCAGCACGCCGTCCGCGCGCCACCGCGCCAGGTCGCCCGTGCGGTACATGCGGCTGCCCGGAGGGCCGAAGGGGTTCGGCAGGAAGGCCGCCGCCGTCAGTTCAGGCCGGCCCAGGTAGCCGCGCGCGAGACCGTCGCCCGCCGCGTACAGCTCCGCCGCCACGCCCGCCGGCACCGGCTGCCACTGCCCGTCCAGCACGTACACCTGCGTGTTGCCGATGGGCCGGCCGATGGGCACCGTCGCGCCCACGGACTCCACCGTCTCCATGCGGTGGCAGCTCGTGAAGAGCGTGCCTTCCGTCGGCCCGTAGCAGGCCGTCACCGTCACGCCCAGCACCTCCAGCGCGCGCTCCACGTGCGGCGCCGACACCACATCGCCACCCGTCAGGAGCTGCTTCACCCCGCGCAACCCCTCCAGGTTGCCCTCCACCATCTGCGTGAAGAGACCCGCGGTGAGGTGCAGCACCGTCACCCCGTGGCGCTTCAGCACGCCCTCCATCTCCTTCACGTCGCCCACTGGCACCGGCGGGTACACCACCAGCCGCGCGCCGTTGAGCAGCGCGCCCCAGACCTCCAGCGTCGATGCGTCGAAGGACACCGGCGCCACGAGCAGCAGCGTGTCCTCTGCCTCCAGCCGCGCGTAGTTGGGATTGAGCACCGTGCGCAGCACGCCCGCGTGCTCCGTGCACACGCCCTTGGGCCGGCCCGTGCTGCCCGACGTGAAGTCCACGTAGGCCAGGTTGCCCCCCTCCACGCCGCTCACCACCGCGGACGTGGGCTGACGCGACAGCGACTCGCGCTCCTCCTCCACGCACAGCACGTCCAGGCCCTCGGTGGGCAGGCGCGCGCCCAGCTCGCGCGTCGTCACCAGCACCCGGGGACCGGCCTCCGACAACATGAACGCCAGACGGTCGCGCGGGTAGTCCGCCTCCAGCGGCACGTAGGCGCCACCCGCCTTGAGGATGGCCAGCAGCGCCACCACCAGGTCCACGCCGCGCTCCAGGCACAGCGCCACCCGCGACTCCGGGCCCACGCCGCGCTTGCGCAGCAGGTGCGCGAGCTGGTTGGCCCGCGCGTTCAGTTGGGCGTACGTGAGCTGAACGTCGCCCGCCTCCAGCGCCACCGCGTCCGGACGGCGCGCCACCTGCGCGTCGAAGACGTCGCCGATGCTCGCCTCGCGGGGGTACTCCGCGGCCGTCTGGTTCCACTCCACCAGCACCCGCCGCTGCTCCTCCTGGGACAGCACGCCCACCTGCCACACGCGCCCCGACTCCGCCGCCACCAGCCCTTCCACCGCGCGCTTCCACTGGCCCAGCAGCCGCTCGATGGTCGCCGTCTCGAAGCGCGGCGTGTCGAAGGCCAGCTTCAGCAGCAGCTCGCGGCTGGGGCTGGAGGACGCCGTCAACGGGAAGTTGCTGCGCTCGCTGCCCTGGACGTCGCGCACCTCCAGCACGCTGGCGCGCTGGCTCAGCGTCGAATCAATGGGGTAGTTCTCGAAGACGAAGAGGCTCTGGAACAGCGGCGTGCCGCGTGGCACCTGGCTGAAGCCCTGCACCCGCACCAGCGGGCTGTGCTCGTACTGGCGCAGCTCCAGTTGCCGGGCCTGGAGCTCGCGCAGCCACGGCACCACCGGCTCACGCGCCGGCACGGGCACGCGCACCGGCAGCGTGTTGATGAACATGCCCGTCATGCGCTCGACGCCGGGCAGGTCCGACGGACGTCCGGACACGGTGGCGCCCAGCACCACCTCCGCCTCGCCGCTGTGCCGCGCGAGCACCAGCGCCCATGCCGCCTGCACCAGCGTGTTCAGCGTGAGCTGGTGACGCTTGACGAAGGCATCCACCTCCAGCGTGGAGGCCGCGGACAGACGGGTGGACTTCTCCGCGTGGTCCTGCGCGTGCAGCTTCGCCTGGGCCGCGCGATCGTCGTAAGGCAGCGGCGTGGGCGCATGGAGGCCGGCGAGCTCGCGCTTCCAGAACGCATCCATCCGGGACGCGTCCTGACGCTGCAGCCAGCCGATGAACTCGCGGTACGGCACCGCGCGCTCCGTGGGCACCGCCAGCCCCTGATCCAACGCCCGGTAGAGGCCGAACAGCTCTTGGATGAGGAGCGACATGCTCCACCCGTCCAGCAGCAGGTGGTGGATGCTCCACAGGCAGCGCAGCACCTGCTCATCCAGCCGGATGACGGTCAGCCGCAGCAGCGGCGCGCGACCCACGTCGAAGCCCCGCGCGCGGTCCTCCACCAGGTACTGCTGGAACAGCTCCTGCTGCTCCTCGGACGACAGGCCGCGCCAGTCCAGCTCCCGCCACGGCAGCTCCGCTGACGCGTGCACCACCTGCAACGGCTCCGGCAGTCCGTCCCACACGAACGACGTGCGCAGCACGGGGTTGCGCGCCACGAGCAGCTCCCACGCGTGGCGCATCACCGGCAGGTTGACGGTGCCGTGGAAGCTCCACGCCATCTGCTCGCAGTACATGCCCGACGCGGGCTCCAGGAGCGCGTGGAAGAGCATGCCCTGCTGGAGCGGGGACAGCGGATACACGTCCTCCAGGTCGGGGGCCCCCGTCTGGAGGCGCGCAAGGCCCGGCGCGTCCAGCCTCGCCAGCGGGAAGTCCGCGGGCGTGTAGCGCTTCGCATCGTCCGACTCGCGCTGCGCGATGAGGCTCCGCAGCGCCCCGAGGAACGACTCCGCCAGGGCCTCCACGGTGGAGCGCTCGTGCACGTTGGCGCTGTACGTCCAGGACAGCTCCAGCCGGCCGTTGATGACCAGACCGTTCAGCTCCAGCAGCGCGGTGCGCAAACCGCCCTCGCCCTGCCCCGGGCCCGCGGGCTCCTTGGCGAGGCCGAACATCGACTCTCCGGCGGCCATCGCGTCGAACTGGCCCAGGTAGTTGAAGGCCACCTGCGCCGGTGACGCCGCCTTCAGCTTCGCGGCCTCCGCGCCGTCGCCCAGGTAGCGCAGCAGTCCGTAGCCCAGGCCCTTGTTCGGCAGGCGCCGCAGCGTGTCCCGCACGGAGCGCAGCCCGTCGCCCAGCGAGCCTCCCGCCGGGGCCTCCAGCAGCACCGGGTACACCGTGGTGAACCAGCCGACCGTGCGCGAGATGTCCGCGTCCGCGAACAGCTCCTCGCGACCGTGGCCCTCCAGGTTGATGCGCACCCGGTCCTGCCCCGTCCAGCGCGTCAGCGCGTGCGTCAGCGCCGCCAGGAGCACGTCGTTGATGTGGGCCCGGTACGCGGCCGGCA
The DNA here is from genome assembly GCF_003612065.1 of Corallococcus sp. CA047B. Lineage (NCBI taxonomy): Bacteria > Pseudomonadati > Myxococcota > Myxococcia > Myxococcales > Myxococcaceae > Corallococcus > Corallococcus sp. CA047B. The sequence continues at coordinate 2,330 of NZ_RAWD01000295.1, read as the reverse complement.
CCTCCTGCAACAGGGCGCGCGTCTCCTCCGCCTCCAGCACCGCGCGGACACTGTCCGCCGACGCGAGCGTGTTCGGCCCTGTGTGGTCCACCGGCAGCGGCGCGACCTCCTTCGTCCCGCCCAGCCAGAAGGACCGCTCCGACTCCAGCTCCGGGCTGCGCGCGTGCGCCTCCAGCCTGCGCGCCCACGCCTGGAACGACGTCGTCTTCGCCGGCAGCGCCACGGGCACGCCGCGACGCAGCTGCTGGTACGCGGTGTTCAGGTCCTCCAGCAACACGCGCCACGACACGCCGTCCACCGCGAGGTGGTGGACCACGAGCAGCAGGCGTTCTGTCTGGCCTTCGCCGCGCTCGAACAACATGGCGCGCAGGAGCAGGCCCTCTTCCAGCCGCAGGCTCTGATGCAGCCCGGTCGCGGCGACCTGGATGGCCCGCCGCTGCGCATCCTCGTCCCCCGCGAACGCGGAGACGTCCTGACGCCGCAGGGACACGGGCTGCTCCAGGCCCGCGTTCTCCTGCATCCACCCGGACTCGCCGCGCACGTAGCGCAGGCGCAGGGCGTCGTGGTGCTCCACCAACCGCGCCAGCGCCTTCTCCAGGAGTCCGGCGTCCACGCGCTGCCGCGCTTCGATCATCACCGCCTGGTTGAAGTGGTGCGGCTGGGTCAGCTCCCGCTCGAAGAACCACGCCTGGATGGGCGTGAGCGGCAGGGGCCCCCGGACGATGCCCTGCTCCGCCTGGGACGCGAGGGCGGCGGTGGCCACCTGGGCCAGCTCCGCCACCGTCTGGTGCTGGAAGAGCTGCTTCGCCATCAGGCGCAGACCGGCCTGGTTGGCGCGCGAGATGATCTGGATGCTGATGATGGAGTCGCCACCCAGGGCGAAGAAGTTGTCGTGGATGCCCACCTTCTCCACGCCCAGCACCGACGCCCAGATGGCCGCCAGCGTCTGCTCCTCCGGCGTCCGGGGCGCGACGAAGGCCTTGCCCGAATCCGGCCGCTCACCCTGCGGCGCCGGCAGCGCCTTGCGGTCCACCTTGCCGTTGGGCGTCAGCGGCAGCGACTCCAGCATCACGAACGTGGCCGGGACCATGTACTCCGGCAGCAGGCCCTTCAACGCGGTCCGCAGGGCGTCCACCGTGGGGCGCGTCGCCTCCGCGCCGCCCACGTACGCCACCAGCCGCTTGATGCCGGGCGTCTCCTCCCGCACCACCACCACGCTCTCGGACACACCCTCGCAGCGGCTGAGCGCGGACTCCACCTCGCCCAGCTCGATGCGGAAGCCTCGCACCTTCACCTGCGAGTCCAGGCGGCCCAGGTACACCACGCTGCCGTCCGGCAACTGCTTCACCTGGTCCCCGGTGCGGTACAGCCGCGCACCCGCCTGCGTGCGGAACGGATGCGGGACGAACTTCTCCGCCGTCAGCTCCGGCCGGCCCAGGTAGCCCAGCGCCAGGCCGTCACCGCCGATGTACAGCTCCCCCAGCACCCCCACGGGCACCGGCTGCAGCTCCGCGTCCAGCACGTACAGCTCCGTGTTCGACAGCGGACGGCCAATGGGCACCGTCACCGCGTCCGCCGCGAGCGCCTCCACCGCGTGCCACGCCGCGAACGTCGTGCTCTCCGTGGGGCCGTACGCGTTGACGAACTTCCCCGGCGCGCCCCGCGCCAGCACCGCCCGCGCCGCCCCCGGGTCCACCGCGTCGCCGCCCACATGGAGCTGACGCACCGTCTGGAACATCTCCGCCGACTGCGCCACCAACTGGTTGAACAGGGCCGACGTCACGAACAGCGTGCTGATGCGCTCCTCGCGCAGGTACGCCGCGAACGCCGCCGGCGACAACGCCACGTCCCGCGACATCCCCACCAGCCGGCCGCCGTGCAGCAGCGCGCCCCACACCTCGAACGTCGCCGCGTCGAACGACGCGTTCGACACCTGCGCGATGCGGTCCTCCTCCGTCAGCTGGATGAAGTTCGTCTCCACCACCAGCCGCACCACCGCCCGGTGCGGAACCCAGACGCCCTTCGGCTTGCCCGTGCTTCCCGACGTGTAGATGACGTACGCCGGGTCCCCGGACTCCCCGCCGCTCTCCGGCGCGTGCGTCGGCTCCGCGTCCAGCTCACCCTCGTCCAGGCCCACCACTTGCGATGCGCCTTCTGGCAGCGCGCCTCGCAGCGACGCCTGCGTCACCAGCACCTCCACCCCAGCGTCCTCCACCATGAACGCCAGACGCTCGCGCGGATAGCCCGCGTCCAGCGGCACGTACGCCGCCCCCGCCTTGAGGATGCCCAGCATCCCCTCCACCATCCCCACGCCCCGCTCCACGCACAGG
>NZ_RAWD01000294.1:0-11896 GCF_003612065.1 Corallococcus sp. CA047B | reverse complement strand
GCCCTCCATCACGTTGGCCTCCACCGTCGCTTGCACCCGCCCCGCCACCAACACGCCGCCCTTCTGGTAGCCCGTCAACCGGTTGCGCCGGACGTCCACCGACACCGCGGAGGCACCGGCCGCTTCGTTGCGCACCTCGATGGCGACGCCTTCCTGGCACCCGCTCCGGTTCTCCTTCTGGTGCAGGTCCGCCACCACCGTGTCCTCGACGCCGCCGCTCGCGCCCTCCAGGAAGATGCCGCGCAGCCGGGCCGCGCCCGCGTCACACACGTCCGACAGGTTCCGCGCCGTCACCGTCACGTTGCGCACGCGCGCCACCGTCCCCCGGTTGCGCAGCACCGCACCCTGGAAGTGCTCCCCCGCCGCTGCGTCCTCCACCGCCGTCATCGTGTGCGTCGCCCCGTCGAACGTGAAGCCGTCCGGGATGAAGACGGGCCCCTGCGTCACGCAGTCGGTGGACAGCGCCACCTGCGCCTGCGCCATCGTGAACGCGCACGCTCCCGCCAGCGCGCCGCAGCGCCGGTCCGTCCACTCCACCGTGAAGGTGTGCCGCACGCTCGAACCCGACGCGTTCGTCACCGTCACCTCCACCGTGGGCGTGACATCCGCCGGCAGGCAGGACAGCTCCGTCCAGGCCACCGTGCCCGTCGTGCCGTCTCCCACCGCCGTGCCCACCGCGCCCGCGCTCGAGGTCCAGGTGAAGGTCAGCGGCTCGCCCCGGGGGTCCGTCGCCGTCGCGGTGAAGGTCACCAGCTCGCCCGCACGCGCGCTCGGGGCGGACTGGGACAGAGTCCCGAGGACCGGCGGTTCGCTCCGCCGCACGCACAGGTTCGCGACCACCTCCGAGTCCGCCCCCGTGAAGTCATCATTCACGATGGCCTTCACCTGGCAGCCACAGCCCTCGGGCTCCTCCGTGGGAGTGAAGACCACGCGGGACGTGTTGCCTCCCTCGAAGGTGCCCGCGCAGGTGGCGCTCCACGCGTAGGTCAGCGCATCCCCGTCATCGTCCGTGGCCTTCGCCTCCAGGGAGAGCGGCTGCTCCACGCCCACCTGCTGGGTCTCCACCGCCGCTTCCAGCACGGGGTAGCGGTTGAACTGGATGTTCTCATTCGAAGCCACCGCGCCCACCCCACCCAACGCGAACCGGAAGCTGAGCGAGGAGGCCGCGCCTCGCGGATCCGTGACGATGAGCCCCAGCACCACGTCCGCGTTTTTGGCGCTCGCGGGGACCGTCCACGTACACGTGGGCTGGGTGGAGTCCTCCGGGCACTCCAGCGAATCTCCGGGAGCGCTCCACGCGTAGCCCAGCGCATCACCTTCCGCCTGGCCGCGCGCCCACGCACGCAACTCCACGCGCTGGCCCGGAATCACCCGCGACGCCGAGGCCACCACCGCGTCGATGCGCGGCGCCGTGCTGACCGGGGCGGCCTCCGGCTGGGGCACCGCGACGACCAGCGCATCGCCATACCGCGCCAGCTCCACCGTCGGCACGCTCACCGAGGCCACCACCGCGCCCGCGCCATCCCGGGCCTCCACGCGCAGGCCCACGGTTTCTCCCGGCGACGTCACCGGCTCCACCTTGCCGACCCACAGGTTCGTGTCCAGAGCCAGCGTCGACGGCACCTCCTTGCCCGAGGCGTTCGTCGCCGTGGACGTCACCTCCGCCACGCGCGTCGACTCCAGGGAACGGGGCATCGCGACCACCAGCCGCGCGCCGCCGGACGGCGCCACCTCGAAGGAGGGCTCCGACTGCACGCAACCGAACGTGGTCAGCAGCAGGGCTCCCGCCAGGTGCACCGCATGGATTCGTCGCATGGTCGCACCGTCCTCGGAAGTCGCTGGGGGCAAAGGGAGACGATACCGGGTCGCCCTGCCACGTCCAATTCACCGGGGTCTCCAAGCACGTCCGCGCGGCGCGTCGTCCAGTGGCCGCCACTCGCCCGCGACCTCCGGGCGGGCGCGGGCACCTACTGAAGCCCTCGCTCGCTCGCATGCATGGGGAGCCCATCGCCCCGCCCCTGCGCGCGAGCCCTCCATCCGCTGTCCGACGAAGGTCCTCGGCGACGTTCTCCAACCCGCAGCCGGCGTCCCACCGCGTGGCTGTCGCTTGCGTCCCGGTGCTGTGCTCCACCGCGTGCACCCGCCTGAACAGCGCCGTCCCCAGCCGTGGCCCATCCGCCTCACGCATTGGGCCAACGTGCCGCTGCTCGCCATCCTGGCCGCCAGTGGCTTGCAGATCCTCGCCGCGTATCCGCGCATGGGCCCGCGCGGCCAGCCCTACGCGCTCTATCCCTTTCAGGGCGCCGTGCCCCCTTCGTGGCTGCGCTTGGGGGACTGGCTCGCGGGCGCGCGACACTGGCACTTCGCGTTCGGCTGGTTCCTCGCCCTCAATGGCGTCGTGTACGTGCTCTACCTCGCCTTCAGTGGCGAGTGGCGACGCCGCCTGTTCCTCCCCCGGCGCGACACCCAGAACGCCGTGGCCACGCTCGCGTACTACCTGCGGATCCGCCCCGCGCCCGAGCAGGTCGGCCTCTACAACGGCCTCCAGCGGCTGGCGTACACATCCGCGCTCGGCCTGGGCGCGCTGTCCGTCCTGTCCGGCCTCGCGCTCCACAAGCCCGTGCAGTTGCGCTGGCTCACCTCGCTCTTCGGCGGCTACGACCCGGCGCGCGCGGTGCACCTGCTGCTGCTCGCGCTGCTCGCCCTCTTCACCGTGGGCCACGTGCTGCTCGTCGCCCTGCACCCGCGCACCTTCGGGGAGATGGTGACCGGCGGGAGGAGGCCTCGTGTCTGAGCCCGGGCGCCGAGTCCTCACCCGCCGCCGCGTCCTCCTGGGCGCCGCCGCGCTCGCCACCAGCGCGTGTGATTCCAGCCGCCCCCGCGAGGGCTTCCTCGGCGTGATGGAGCGCTTCAACCAGCGCGCGCAGACCGCCCTCTTCAGCCCCTCCCGGCTCGCCCCCGAGGAGCCCGTCGAGCAGCTCACCCCTCCCGACGACTTCCCCCACTACTTCATCTCCGACACCGTGCCCCTGGCTCCCGCCGGCTGGCGGTTGGACGTGGGCGGACTCGTGTCCCAGCCGCGCTCCTTCTCGCTGGAGGAATTGCAGCGGCTGCCCCGCACCGGCTACCGGATCCGCCACCACTGCGTGGAGGGCTGGAGCGCGGTGGCGTCATGGCACGGCGTGCGCGTCAGCGACCTGGCGCAAGCCGTGGGCGCCGACCCGCGCGCGGGCTTCGTGGAGTTCCGCTCGTTCGACAATGGCTATTACTCGTCGTGGGACGCGCCAAGCGCCCTGCATGCCCAGACGATCCTTGCGTACGGCATGAACGGCCAGTTGCTCGAACCCGGCCACGGCGCGCCCCTGCGGCTCTATTCGGCGGTGAAGCTGGGCTACAAGATGGTGAAGTACCTCACCACCGTGCGGTTCCTCCCAGAGGCCAGCGGCGGCTACTGGGAGGACCGGGGCTACGAGTGGTTCGCCGGTGTGTAGCTCACGGCCCCGCGTCGGACTCCACGCCCGCGTCGGTCGTCACGGGCACGCAGTCCCCCGCGTCCACGTCCCCCGCGTCCAGCGAACCCCCATCCGCCTCCGCCCTCACGTCGCAGTTGCCCGCGTCCGGCGGTTCCCAGCAGTCGAAGGTCCCGTCCTCGCACGGCGGCATGCCATAGCAGGCCATCAGCGTGAGCGCCGTCGCGCTGGCCCCCGTGAGCGTCCACAGCGTGGCCATCCACGAGGCCGTCCGCCGGGGACGCCCCTGCCCCAGGGGACGCTGACAGTGGAGGCACGCCTGGGCGGCGGCCGGATTGAAACCCTGGCAGGACGGACAGCTCGACAGCGGGGACATGCAGGACATCCTTGTCGGAGTAGGGGCTGAAGCCCGCTGGCGAACAGCAAACAAGGTGCCATCCCAAGCCCCGGGAGTTCCAGCAGGACGGGCCCGCGCGGTCTCCGGGAAGCGTCCCATCAGGACAGGACTGTCACGGGTGCACCCGACAGGAGTGTCCCGCTAGGCTGCGCCCCATGGTGAACCGTCGCCTGGATGTGGGCCGCGCCGACTACCACCCCGCCTACGTGGTGTGGGAGCTGACGCTGGCGTGTGACCAACCCTGTACGCACTGCGGTTCGCGGGCGGGCACCGCGCGGCCCGGCGAGCTGAGCACCGAGGAGGCGCTGGGCGTGGTGACGCAGCTGGCGGCCCTGCGCGCCCGGGAGGTGGTGCTCATTGGCGGCGAGGCGTACCTGCACCCGGGGTTCCTCGACATCATCCAGGCGCTGAAGGCCGCGGGGATCCGTCCGGGCCTGACGACGGGGGGACGCGGCATCACCGCGGAGCTGGCCGTTCGGATGGCGCAAGCGGGACTGTACGCGGCGTCGGTCAGCATCGACGGACTGGAGCCCACGCACGACATCATGCGCGCGGCGCGGGGCAGCTTCGCTTCCGCGACCGCGGCGCTCGGGTTCCTGAAGGCGGCGGGCGTGCGCACCGCCGCCAACACCAACCTCAACCGGCTGAACCAGGGCGACCTGGAGGGCCTCTATGCCCACCTGCGCACGCAGGGCATCGGGGCGTGGCAGGTGCAGATCACCGCGCCGCTCGGGCGCGCGGCGGACCGCCCGGACCTGCTGCTGCAACCGTGGGACCTGGTGGACCTGATGCCGCGCATCGACCGGCTGAAACTGCACGCGCGCCAGGACCGCATCATCGTCATGCCGGGCAACAACCTGGGCTACTTCGGGCCGGAGGAGGGACGGCTGCGCTCCGTGCACGCGGACGGCCGCGACCACTGGCGGGGCTGTCAGGCGGGCCGGTACGTGATGGGCATCGAGTCCAACGGCGCCGTGAAGGGCTGCCCCTCCCTCCAGACCGCCCACTACGTGGGAGGCAACCTGCGCGAGCAACCGCTGGAGCGCATCTGGAACGACACGCCCCAGCTCGCCTTCACCCGGACGCGCACGGTGGAGGACCTGTGGGGCTTCTGCCGCACGTGCCCGTTCGCCCAGACGTGCATGGCCGGATGCAGCTTCACCGCGCACGCGCTGTTCGGCCGGCCGGGCAACAACCCCTACTGCCACTACCGGGCGAAGGCCCGCGCCGCGCAAGGCGTGCGCGAACGGCTGCTGCCCAGGGCCCCGGCCCCCGGCAGGCCGTTCGACAACGGGCTCTTTGAAATCGTGGAGGAGCCGCTGGACGCGCCCGACCCGAAGCCGGAGCTGAAGCGCGAATACGTCAAGACGAAGCGCTGGCCCCGGCCCGAAGCCTGAGCCTCAGAGCTTGGTGCTGCGGTAGTTGGACGTGAAGGGCGTGAAGCCGCGCTTGCGCAGGGCATCCCGCTCCGCCAGCAGCGCGGCCAGGGCGGCCTCGCGCGTGGCGAAGTGGTTCACCGCCGCGCCGTTGATGGCGCCGCTGGTGGAGATGAACATGCGCGTCATGTCGTCGCCGCCGTAGCGGAACGAGCGGTGCGTGTTGCGCTCCAGCACCTCGCGGCGCTCCTTGCCGAAGGTGCGCCCCGCGGTGTGGCGCACCACCAGCCCGTCCAGGTTGATGAGCAGGTCCACCCGGCCGTTGAACTTCGCGAACTGCGCCTCCACCTCGCGGCGCCAGCGGAACACGTCCTCGTCGGTCGCGAGGATGCAGTCGGTGAAGTTCGCCGTGACCACGTCGTGTTCAGCGTCGTGTTCGAAGGACATGCTCCAGGCCATCGCGCTTGCTCCTGCTTCCCGTTCCAACCAACTGGCGGATGCTGCTTCAGGCCTGGGCGGAGCTGCCCGCGAGGAATGCTCCCAACAGCGCCGCCGTCTCCGCCGGACGCTCCACCTGCGGGTAGTGCCCCGGTCCCGGCAGGTGCGTCAGCCGCGCGTTCTGGATGGGCGCCACCACCGCCTGCTTGAGGAACAGCGGCGGCAGGAACGGATCATCCGTGGCCACCACCAGCGTGGGCGCCGTGATGGACGCCAGCCGGTGCGCGAAGCCTCCTGCCGTCCAGGCGTCGAAGCACTGCTCGATGGCCTCCTTCGACACGCCGCCGGAGTCCTTCAACAGCGTCTCCAGCGACTCCGGGGACAGCTGCTTGCAGGCCAGGCCCAGGATGGTCTTCTGCTTCTCCCGGTCCCCCGCCGACGTGCGGAACAGGCCCGCCGCGTCCGGAGGCAGGGGCAGCCCCGACGCGGGCACCGAGTTGAGCAGCACCAGCCCCGTCACGCGCTCCGGCGCATCCGACGCGACCCACTTGGCGATCTGCCCACCCATGCTGTGGCCCACCAGCGCGAAGCGCTTCGCCCCCGCGTGGTCCGCCACCGCGAGCACGTCCTTCGCGTACTGCTCCAGCGAATAGCCAGACGTCGGCCGCCCGGACTGGCCGGTGCCCCGGTGGTCCGGCACCACCAGCCGGAGCCCCGTCAGGTCCAGCTTCTCAATCATCGCGTCCCACACCGCGCCCGACACCATCCACCCATGCACCAACACCACCGAGCGGGGCCCGTCCCCCATCACCCGGTAGTGCAAAGGCGTGCCATCCGTCGCGGTCGTCGTGGGCATGAGGGGAATCCTTACTCCGGGGGGAGTGGGTGAAGCAGGGTTAGACGGAAAGTGTAGCAAGCCACGACCGAGCGGGGGCGTCCATATGCTCGGGGGTTGCCTGTTCCCTGAAAGGACGGGCTTCCCCAGGAGGTAGGGCATGGAGGGAATGAAGGTGGGAGCGGGTGCGTGCTCTGGCAGAATGCGTCGCGGCATGACGGATGACGCGCGGAGCGGGACGGCGGGAGTGAAGCGCACGGTGTACTGCGAGGACGCGCTGGCGTGGCTGGACGCACGCCCGGTGCTGGAGGGGTGCTCGGTGATTGCGTCCATGCCGGACGTCTCCGAGTTCCCATCGCTCACGGTGGCGCAGTGGAAGGACTGGTTCGTGGGGGCGGCGGCGCGGGTGTTGTCGCGGGTGCCGGAGGACGGGGTGGCGGTGTTCTACCAGTCCGACGTGAAGAAGGACGGGGCCTGGGTGGACAAGGGCTACCTGGTGTCCAAGGCGGCGGAGGCCGCGGGCTGTGAGACGCTCTGGCACAAGGTGGTGTGTCGCAGGACGCCGGGGACGGTGACGTTCGGGCGGCCGGCGTACTCGCACCTGTTGTGCTTCTCCCGGGGGCTGAAGGCGGACGCGGGGAAGTCCACCGCGGACGTGCTGCCGGAGGCCGGAGAGGTGACGTGGACGCGCGGCATGGGGCTGTCCGCGTGTCTGGTGGCGTGCCGCTTCATCCTGGAGCAGACGCGCACGCGCACGGTGGTGGATCCGTTCTGCGGCCACGGCACGGCGCTCGCGGTGGCCAACGCGCTGGGCCTGGACGCGGTGGGCGTGGAGCTGAGCCGCAAGCGCGCGCGCCGGGCCCGGAACCTCCAGGCCACGTGGAATGGCTCCAAGCTGGTGCTGTCCGGCACGGGCGGCGGCGAGGACCGGCCGGACGCGCCGGACGAGGATTGAGGCTTCAGGCGTCGTCCTCGAAGGAGGCGCGCAGGTGGCTCGAGGGCAGGAACAGCCTCCGGGGCCAGTCCGGCGCGTCAGGCAAGGACGACAGGAGCGGTCGGTAGCCGAAGCGCGCGTAGAAGCGCTCCGCGGGAGCGTCCTTCGCATCCACGATGACGAGCACGACGCCCGCGTTCTCACCGACAGCCAGCGCCCGTCGGTGCGCATCGTCCAGCAATTGCTCACCCACTCCCGCGCCACGGACGCGCGAGTCCCGGGCGAGCCTTCCGATGACGACCGCCGGAAGGGGATAGCGCGGCAGGCGCTTGATGACGTCCTCGGGCGCCTCGGACCGCGACACCTGTCCCACGGAGAGCGTGTAGTAGCCGAGCACCCGGGGCCAGTCGGGCCGGGTGTCCGGACGGTGCAGCACCCAGGTGCGACTGACGTCCCGCCGCTGGTTCTGCCCCGCGTCCTGTCGGAAGAAGCGGTTGAGCGCTTCGTGCTCGCACTGGAAGCCACTGGCCGCGTCCTCGCGGCTCAGGGCCTGGGTGTACGGCGCGGGGATGACGGGGGCCTTCGGTTTGTTCAAGGACGCTCTCGCCGACGGCGGCGGGAGAGCTCACGCAATGCGCGTGCCGGCTTCGGCGGAGCTTCCACCGCGGCGGCGACCCGGTCGAAGTCCTTCGCGGGGAGGACGATGGACTGCTCCTCCAGCGCCTTCCATTCCAGGCGGGTCAGCGCCGGGGAGCTGTACTCGCGCACCGGCTGCCCGGGCTGGAGGGGCACGAACGTGAGCCGCGCGCCGCGCCGCGCCTCCAGCACCACCTTGTCCAACAGGCTGATGGCCTCGGTGATGACCTCCGAGATGTCCCCTCCCAGCTCGCGCCGCAGCCGCTGGACCTGCTCCATGACGGGGTCCGAAACAGTGGGCTGCAGGCGGTGGGACATGGCGGGCGCTCCCTGGCGGGCACTTCTGAATCACTTCTGATGCGGAAGTGATTCAATTAGTCCCCGCGCCAGGGTTTTGCAATCCGGCCCGTCAGGCCGCCTTCATCCCTTCGAGCGCCGTCGCCACGTCCTTCTCCAGCACGCCGAGGAACGTCTCGAACAGGCGCGCCTCCAGCGCGAGCGCGGGCTCCAGCGTCACGCCCACCTTGGACAGGCGCTGCTCGCAGGCGTCCTCGATGGCGCGCCGGTGGCTCTGCTCCTCCACCACCACGCGGCCCAGCTCCTCGCGCACCACCGCGTGCCGCGTCGCCGCCTTGTAGAGCGGATAGAGCACCATCGCCCGGCGCTCCACCACCGCCGTGGTGAGCAGGTAGTGCAGGTGCACGTCCGTCTGTCCCGTCACCTGCACAGCCCACGTCGCAAGCTCCCGGTCCAGCGACTGGAACCACGTGGACGCCGCGCCCACGCTCAGGAACTCCGTCACGTCCTCCCGGCCCGCCACCTCGCACGCCAGCCGCTTGAAGGTGAAGGCGTGGCGCGTCTCGTCCGCCAGGTGCCCCAACACCTCCAACGTCGGATGCCGGTCCGCCACCGTGCGCGAAATCTTCCGCGCCCCGATGAACTCCAGCAGCGACAACGTCTGCAGCCACCGCACCTCCAGCTCCGGGGACTGGACCAGCTGCCGCAACACCGTCTGGATTCTGTCACGCATGGCCGCCCCCTCTACCCCGCCCCACACGCACACCCAAGCGCGTAACGCACCGGGACGACATGCGAGCACGGCGGACTGGCCAACAGTGCCCCGCCCTCCGGTTTGACCGGGAACGCGGGTTCGCCTTTGCTTCACGACGCAGCAGGCGGTGCTTGGTGGAGGGGGGTGACCAGCATGAGGCCGCATCGGGGATTCACCCATCCGTCCGGGCACTCCCGTGTCTGGCTTCGCGCAGGTGACACCGCGTCGCGGTCCTACAGCCTCATGCCTCGCGGTGCGCGCGCATGAAGGCCCCTGTGGAGTCCTCCTCCGTGGTGGTGACGGCGTTCCGCCGCTGGATGCGCGCCCAGGACGCGGGCCCCATCCTCGCCTCCGAACGCGTGGGCTCCTTCCTGGTCACCGTCCTCTCCGGCACCGCGCTGCTCGCCGTCATCGCGTGGGCCCCCGGCGCGCGCACCTTCTTCGCCCTCCCCTTCTCCACCGCGTTCGCGTGCTTCCTGCCCGGCATCGTCAACGGACTGGCTTTCTCCATGGTGCACTCGCGCCGGAATCGGCTGGCCACCTGGGGCTGGCTGTGGCGGCTGCCCTGCCTGGCCCTGCGGCACTTCTTCCTCGCCAGCCTCATGGCGCTCTCAGCGATGCCGGGGGCCGTCGTCTTCGGCATGGTGCTCGTCTTCACCACCGCGGTGCATGGCCGCCAGTACCGCGTGACGTGGCGCCAGCCCTTCCTCGCGGTGGGCACGCTCGTGGCCTTGCTGTGCGCCCTGCCCCTGCGCGTCAGCCCCGACCACGTGGTGCTCTTCGCCGTCGTGATGCCCTCCGCCCTCGCCGCCCAGCTGTACCTGGGCGCCTTCGCCGTGCGGCATGACCAGGCCCGCACGGACGCGGAGCGCCTTCGCGCCGCCGTGCACGCGCAGCTCATCGAACAGCAGGAGCGCGACGTGGGCCGGCTCACCCAGGCCATGGCGGAGATGCTGCGCCACCACCACGACATGGACCAGGCCCTGCTCCACGCCGGCAGCGCCGCGGACATGATGAAGGCCTTCGGCGCCCAGCGCGGCACCCTGGCGCGCTCCGAGTTCGAGGACCAGGCCCGGCAGCTCCAGGACAGCCTCCGGCAAATCCAGGAGATGGTGAAGGAGGTGCGCGCCAAGGGCCGCCGCTTCGCCGGCACCGAACCCGAACCCGTGGAGCTGGGGTCGGTGCTGGAGGCCGTGCAGGCCCACGTCGCCCTGCGCTTCCCGGACGTGGACATCCACGTGGAGCTGGAACCGCCGCGCCCCCAGCTCGCGCTCCTGCGCGGAGGCCCGCTCACGCTGCGCCGGGTGGTGGAGAACCTGGTTGTCAACGCATGCGAGGGCAATGGCGAACAGGGCGCTTCCCAGGTCTTCATCCGCGCTCGCACCGAACCCCTCAGCGGACGACTGGAGGTTGAAATCGAGGACGACGGACCCGGCTTCCTACCGGAACGGCTCACCGCGCCCGCGGAGGAGCTCTACACGACCAAGCCCCAGGGCACCGGGCTGGGCCTCTACACCAGCGAGTGCCTGCTGCGCGCCAGCGGTGGCCTGCTGCATCGCCACAACGGGCCGGGCGGCGGCGCCCTGCTTCGCATCCTCCTGCCCCGGGAGTACCGATGAAGACCCTGAGAGCCTTCCACAAGACGCTCCCCACCCCGCTTGAACCGGGCCGGGGCGAGGACGGCGAATCGCTCCCGGCCAGCGGCGGCGCGCGCATGCCCGCGCTCCCGAACGACCTGCGCGCCTACCATGAAGCCCTCGCCACGCGCGGACTCGCGCGCTTCGGCCCCGGCCCCCGCGTGCACTGCCACATGGGACTGGTGGACCGGCTGCCCGCGCCCGGCACGCCGGCCCTGGAGCTGCGCGAGCGGCTGCGGGCCTCGCAGGAGGCGCTGCTCGCGGAGCTGGCGCGCGCCATGGGCCGCTTCCCGGACGGCGGCGACGTGATGGACGTGGGCAGCGGCCTGGGCGGCAGCGCGCTGTACTGGGCCCAGGAACACCGCGCCCGCGTGACGGCGATGGTGAACGTGCCCGCGCACCTGGAGCAGGTGCGCCGGTTCGCGCACGAGGCGGGCGTGGGGGACCGCGTGCAGGCCCGGCTGGCCTCGCCGGAGGAGCTCCAGGGCCGCGCGTGCTTCGATGCCCTCATCGCCGTGGAGAACGCGTGCGCCCTGCCCCGCGCGGACTGGCTGCGCGCCGCGCGCAGCTGGCTCAAGCCCGGCGGCGTGCTGGCCATCGCGGACTGTTTCTGGGTGCGCCCCCTCGTGGTGCATCCCTCCAGCGACGCGTGGCGCACGCGCCTGGGCAGCGTGAGGGGGTTGCTCGCCGCCGCGCAGGAAGCGGGCCTGGAGCTGGAGGTGCATGACGACGTGTCCGCGCGCACGGTGGGCTTCTGGACGCTGACGTCGGAGCTGCTCGTCCACGAGCACATGGAGCATGCGCCCGCGAACGCCCGGGACCTGCGCGCCGCGCTCAACGCCGTGCGGATGGAGTCGCAGCGCGACCACCTGTGGCTGCAGCAGGGCCTGATGGATGGTGGACTGGAGTACGCGCTGCTCGTGCTCCGTCGCGAACGCTGACGCCTGCTCACTGGCGGACGGCCCGGCGAGCGCCCACCCCACGGCAGGCAGGGTGGGCGAACCGACGGCGACAGCCATCCAGGACGATGCCTCCACGCGCCATCACCCCCAGCCTTGGGTTCGTCACATCCAATGGAGGTAGCGCGAATGACGGGTTACACGCGATGGCTGGTGGTGGGGG
>NZ_RAWD01000293.1:0-11910 GCF_003612065.1 Corallococcus sp. CA047B | reverse complement strand
CCCCCTGTCCTTCCCCGAGCAGAAGGCCCCCGGCCCGGCGCTCGTGCCCGCGCGTCCCGGCAACTCCGCCCGGGTGGAACCCACGCGGTGAATCAGTGCCACGCGCCGATGGAGAGCCGGCGCTCCTCGGCGATGGGCAGCAGCCGCTCGCGCAGCTGCTCACGCACCTGGTGCAGCCACCAGCCCACCGTGCCGGTGGAGCGTCCCACCTGCGCGCCGATGCTCACATAGGAGCGCCCCTGTGCGCGCAGGTGGAACACCTCGCGCTGCTGGGGCGGCAGGCCGTTCACCGCCTCCATCAGGTCCTTCTCCTGGATGAACGTCCAGAGCTCGCCGCCCTCCTGCTCGTCCGGATCATCGCTCAGCGCCGTCACCCAGCCGGCGTTGACCGCCTTGCGCTGCTCGGCGCGGTGGTGCCGCAAGAGGCTGATGGCCCGCGTGTTGATGACCCGCCCCGTCCACGCCCGGAACGCCTCCGCCCCCTGCAGGTGCAGCCGCTCCTTCCACGCCTCGTCCAGCGCGTGCTGCACCAGGTCCTCCGCATCCGCCGTGTTCCCCAGGATGCGACGGGCGTGCTTCAGCAGCCCCGAACGGAATTGAATGACCAGGATTGCGAACAACTGCGTTTCTGAGTCGGCCATGGAGTGCCCCCCGAGCGGCGTCCGTGCACGACCATGATGGCAAACCTCTCCAGCTCGGACAGAGCCTTCTTTCCCGGATTTACCCAGACTGTCTGGAAAACCTATCCCACCCCGGGATTTCCAATCCGGCTGTCACGAATGCATCCAGTGTCTGTCTTTCAGTGGTCCAACAGGGGCAGGGGCGCCGGGATTTCCAACAGCCCTTTTGTTGGAATGACAGACACCCACCATCCGGCCCTGTTTCAGGCAGGACGGCCCCACGGGGTGATTGACCGGGCCCGGTGACCGCATCCCGAAGGGGCCACGGAAGCTCCGTGGCCCCCGGGTGGATCCGCCCTGCTCCGGCCGCTACGACGGGCGCGCGCCCAGCATCGCCGCGAGCATGTCCGCGCTGCGCTCGCTGCTGAACTGCTTCTCCACCTTGAGCCGGCCCGCCTCGCCCAGGCGCATCGCCTCGGACGGGTCGCGCGACAGCTTCTCCAGCTTCTGGGCCAGCTCCACGGGGGCCTGCGGCTGCACCAGCACGCCGTCCACGCCGTCGTCCACCAGCTCCTTCACGCCGCCCGCGCCCGTCACCACCACCGGCACGCGCATCGCCATGGCCTCCATGATGGCCACGCCCAACGGCTCCTGGAGGCTCGCCAGCGCGAAGATGTGCGAGCGCTGGATGCCATCCTTCACCACATCCTCGCTCACCGCGCCCAGCAGCGTCACCGCGTCCTGGAGGCCGTCCTTCGCGAGCTTCGCTTCCAGCACCTTGCGGTACGTGGTGCCGCCCGCCTCGTCCTCGCCCGCGATGGACAGCCGCGCGTCGATGCCCTTCTTGCGCAGCATCCCCACCGCGTCGATGAGGTCCGCGTGCCCCTTGCACGGGTTCAGCCGGCCGCACGCGAACAGCTTCAGCGGCCCCTCACCGGACCACGGCTCGTAGGGCACCGTGCGCTGGAAGCGCGACAGCTCCACGCCCATGGGCGCAAGCTCGATGCGCTCAGGCAGGCTCCCCGCCAGCTCCTGGTTCACTTCCCCCAAGAGCTTCTTCGTGATGACGAAGGCGAACTTCGAGTGCCGCCACTTCTCCCGCTGGTTCGGCCCGTAGTCGTCCAGCGGCCCGTGCAGCGTCATGCTGTACGTGAGCCCCGACAACAGGTGCGCGAACATCGCCACGTGCGCCGCGTTGGCGCACGAATGCACGTGCACGTGCGTCCAGCCGCGCTCGCGCGCCAGCGACGCCAGCCGCCCGCCCATCACCGCGAACGCCACCAGCTGCGCGCGCCCCTTCGCGTCCAGGCCCTCCGCCCGGGCGATGGACGCCAGACACCGCGCCCAGCCCGTGGGCATGGCCCGGGCAATCTCCAGCGCGGCCTGGAGCACGCCCAGCGGCCCCGGCGGCGCCAGGTACTCCGTGCGCGTCATGGCCTCGCGGGCCCAGCTGTGGCTGATGATGCGCGCGGGCGGCGGGCGGGTGGACACCAGCTCCGGTGAGACGCCCTTCCCCGGCAACGCCTGCAGCTCGCGCCAGAAGAAGATGTGGGTCTGCCCGGGGAACTCGGGAATCAGGTAGCCGATCTTCTGCACGCGCTTTCTTTAACACGCCCGGGCCCCATCGCCGGCCCCCCGCACGGACAGCGCCTGGGGGTGTCAGTGATGACAGCAGACCATTGGCGCGCTCCTTCGCTCGCCCGCCCACCCGGGTCGTTGGGTGGTGACGCCTCCATGCGTTATACCGTCCGCGCCTCCTATGTCCGCCGATTCGAGCCCGCCCCCCTCTGCCGAGGAGACCCCACCGGCCAGCGCCGTGCCCTCCGCGGAGCTGTCGCGGCTGTGGTTCGCGTTGGACCGGCGCGCCTGGACGTTCCTCACCGTCATCCCGGCCCACCCCGGCGCGCCCGCGCTGGAGGCGGCCCAGGCGCTGCTGGAGGCAGGCTCGCCGTACCCGGAGCCGCCCCTGCGGCTGGTGGATGCCACCGGCATCGAACCCGCGGGCGCCCCCCGGCTGGTCCTGGAGGTGCGCCGCCGCGTGGAGCAGGGCGAGCGGGTCATCGTGGTCATCGACTCGCTCATCACCCACCCGGCCAGCCTCCCCCTGGCCCTGGCCGCGGACACCGCGCTCTTGTGCATCACCCTGGGTGAGACGGACTTCGGCTCCGCGGAGAAGACGCTGCGTCTGGTGGGCGCGGACCGCTTCGCAGGCAGCGTCACCTTCCCGCGCCCTTCCAAGAAGCAGCGCCGCGCCGACAGCGACAAGAAGAAGAAGAAGCCATGAGCCCTTCCGCCTCCTCCGCCGCGCCGGCCCCCCGGCTCAGCGTCGTCATCGCCACGTACAACCGGCTGCCCCTCATCACGCGCCTGCTCCAGCAACTCGCCGGCCAGACGCTGCCGCCCGACGACTTCGAGGTCGTCGTGGTGGACGACGGCTCCGCCACCGACGTGCGCGGACCGCTGATGGAGCTGAAGCTGCCCTACGCCCTGCGCGTGGAGGTGCAGCAGAACGCGGGCGCCGCCGCCGCCCGGCACCGGGGCGTCATCGCCGCGAAGGGCACCGTGGTGCTCGTCACCGACGACGACATGCAGGTGGCCTCCGACTTCCTCGCGCGCCACCTGGCGCACCATCCGCCGGGCTCGCGCAACGTCGTGCTGGGCCGCATCCGGCCGGACCCTGAAATCGGCGACATGCCGCTGTTCGAGCGCTGGTACGCGCACCTCAACAACCGCATGGCCGAGGAGCTGTCCGTCCCCGGCGCGAGGGCGCGCGGCAACCACCTGTACACCGGCAACGTGTCCTTCCCCCGCGCGGACTACGTGGGCGTGGGCGGCTTCGACAAGACGCTGGGCCAGTCCGAGGACGTGGAGCTGGGCGTGCGCCTGGAGAAGGCCGGCTGCGCGTTCCTCTTCGCCCCGGACGCCTACGTGCTGCACGGCAGCGACCACGTGAGCTTCGAGAAGTGGATCCGCCGCGCGCACCGCTACGGCATGTTCGACACCCACGTGTCCGTGAAGCACCCGGACGTGAAGGGCGTGAACCCGTGGCGCCTGCTCTTCGAGACGAACCTCCTGTCGCGCCCGCTGCTGGCCTCCGCGGTGGTGGCGCCGGAGGCGTCGCGCCGGCTGACCACCGCGGTGGTGAACGCGTCCACGATGGCGGACAAGCTGGGCCTCAAGGGCGCCGCGTTCGCGGGCACGTCCGTCGCGTACGGCATGGAGTACCTGCGCGGGGCCCGCACGGAGGCCGGTGGCCTGCGGGGCATCGCCAGGGGCATCGCGCGCTACCTGCAGGGCCGGGGAGATTCCCAAGGATGAAGACCCTATTCGGAGCCCTCATCTCGGACGCGGTGGAGATGGCCAGGGCCGCCACCGGCAACTCCGACGCGAAGTCGCTGGCCAAGGTGGTGCTGACCAGTGATTCGTACCGCATCACGGCGCTCAACCGCGCACGCGAGGCGGCCATCACCTTCCACATCCCGCTGCTCAACCACGTGCTGCGCGTGGCGCAGACGGCGGTGATGGGCATTGAGATCGGCAAGGACGTGACGCTGGGCAAGGGCGTGTACTTCGTGCACAGCCTGGGCGTCGTCATCGGCGGGGATGCGCGCATCGGCGACCGCGTGCGCTTCTACGGCAACAACACCGTGGGCACCGCCAAGGACAACGGCTACCCCATCATCGAGGACGACGTGTGGATTGGCGCCGGGGCCCGCATCCTGGGGCCGGTGCGCATTGGCGCCCGTTCGCGCATCGGGGCGAATGCGGTGGTGCTCCAGGACGTGCCGCCGGACAGCGTCGCGGTGGGCATCCCCGCGCGCATCTTCCCGCGCAAGGACCAGGACGAGGTCGCGCTGTAGTTGGCGCGGGTCACTGGAGTCGCGGTCGGTCGTAGGTGTCGCGGTCAGCCGTAGGAGTCGCGGTCGGCCGCTGGAGTCGTAGTCGGTCGTAGGAGTCGCAGTCGATCGCTGAAGTGACGGTCGGCCGCTGGAGTCGTGGTCGGTCGCTGGATTGGCAGTCGCAGTCAGTGGTCGCAAGTCGGCGGTGGTTTCGTGCCGGGGGATGCGTTGAAGAAGGTCATGGCTGACAGTGCGAAGCAGACGCGGTGGAAGCGGGGCGTCATCCTCACGTGCGCGGTGCTCGGCAGCAGCGCCGGCGTGGCGATGGCGCAGCAGAGCGCCAACGCCGCGAAGGACGCCCCCAAGCCCCCGACGACGACAGCGCCCGCCGTGCCGCAGGACCCCACCGCCTCCGTGATCATCTACGACGGCGGCCTCAAGCCCGGCTGGAACGACATCGGCTGGGCGCCCCGCGAGCTGCCCAAAAGCGCTCCGGCCCGCCTGCGGATGTTCAACTACGGCGGGTGGATCCTCTACCAGCCCAAGCTCGCGGGCGCGTACGGCGCGCTCACCTTCCGCTTCACCGCGCCGGAGGCCTACGGCGAGTTCCTGGACGTGCGCCTGGACTCGCCCGGCGCCGCCGTGTTCCCCCACGTGCGGATCAGCCCGGAGTTCATCGTCAAGAAGGACCGCGAGTGGGCTGAAGTCGTCGTCCCCATGGAGGTCCTCAACCCGCGCAGCCTCCCCTTCGACCGGGTGGTGATGCGCGCGTCGAAGGACGTGGGCCGCGACTGGGTGCTCTTCGACAAGGTGGCCCTGGTGCCGCTGTCGCCGGACATCGCCGCCGCGCGCGCGGCCGGGGGCGGTCGCGCGGGCCGGGGCGCGGGCAAGGAGTCGAAGATGGTCATCGACTGCGCCGCGCCCTCACGCCCCATCAACCCGCTCATCTACGGCATCGCGCTGGACGGCAACCGGGAGACGCAGGACACGCACCAGTGGAAGCTGGGCGCCACCATCCGCCGCTGGGGCGGCAACCCCACGTCCCGCTACAACTGGAAGCTGGGACGCGCGTGGAACACCGGCAACGACTGGTACTTCCGCAACGTGCAACTGGGCTTCGGCGCGGATGACTTCCTGGAGTCCAACCGCAAGCACAACACGCAGTCCGCGCTCACGCTGCCCCTGATTGGCTGGGTGGCCAAGGACACGACCTCCGTCGGCTTCCCGGTGTCGGAGTTCGGTCCGCAGCAGGCCGTGGACGAAACGGAGCCCGCGGGCGGCAACGGCATCCGCCGCGACGGTACGCCCCTGCCCCCGGGCCAGCCCTCGACCACCAGCGTGCAGGCCCCACCGGAGTTCATCTCCGAATGGGTGCGCTCCCTGCGCGAGGCCGACTCCAAGCGCGGCGGCGCGCGCGGCGTGCACATGTACATCCTGGACAACGAGCCCGCCCTCTGGAGCTCCACGCACCGGGACGTGCACCCCGAACCGCTGGGCTACGACGAGCTGCTCAAGCGCACCATCGACTACGGCACCGTCGTGCGCCGCGCGGATCCAGAGGCCGTCATCGCCGGCCCCGCCGAGTGGGGTTGGACGAACTACTTCTGGTCCGCCGCCGACTTCGCCCCCGGCCGCCCGCCGTACACCGACCGGCGCGCGCACGGCGACGTGGCGCTGCTGCCCTGGTACCTGCGCTCGCTGCGCGACCACGAGAAGAAGACCGGCGTGCGCGTGCTGGACGTGGTGGACGTGCACTTCTACCCGCAGAGCAACGTGGGCCTGGGCCTGGAGGGCGCCACCGACCCGGACACCAACGCGCGGCGGATCCGCTCCACGCGCGCGCTGTGGGACCCGAGCTACAAGGACGAGTCCTGGATTGGTGAACCCATCCAGCTCATCCCCCGCGTGAAGCAGTGGATCGCGGAGAACTACCCCGGCCGGGGCATGTCCATTGGCGAGTACAACTTCGGCGCGCTCAAGCACATGAGCGGGGGACTGGCGCAGGCGGAGGCCCTGGGCCGCTTCGGCCAGCAGGGGCTCACCTCCGCGTTCTTCTGGCAGTACCCGCCGGAGAACAGCCCCACGTTCTGGGCGTTCCGCGCGTACCGCGACTTCGACGGCAAGGGCGGCCGCTTCCAGGACATCGCCCTGCCCACCACCGCGCCGGAGGGCACCAGCCTCTTCGCGTCCCGCGACGCGTCCGGCAAGAAGCTCACCGCCGTGCTGCTCAACTTCGACCCCGAACAGGCCGCCCAGGCGCAGTTGGAGTTCAAGGGCTGCGGCACGCTCAACACCGTGCGCGTGCTGGGCTACTCGGGCGCGCCGGGCGGCTTCACCGAACAGGCCACCGGAACGAAGGCCGAACAGGCCCTGTCGCAACGCCTTCCCCCCTACTCCATCACCGTGCTCGACCTCACGGTGAAGTGAGACGCTGCCTTGACCACCGCACACGCCCCCGACACCGCCTCTCCCCGCCCGCGCCTGAACATCGGCCACCTCGCCATTGATCAGCTCACGTTCCCGCAGGCCGTGCAGGCCATCGGGGACCTGGTGGACGCGCACCGGGGCGGCTACGTCTTCACCGCCAACGTGGACCACGTGGTGCTGGCGGAGACGAACACGCGCTTTCGCGACGCCTACGACAAGGCCACCCTCTCCGTGGTGGACGGCATGCCCATCGTCTGGGCCTCGCGCATGCTGGACGTGTCCTTGCCCGAGCGCATCGCCGGCTCCGACCTCATCCTCCCCCTGGTGAAGCTGGGCGCCGAGCGCAAGTGGCGCATCTTCCTCTTGGGCGCGGGCCCCGGCGTCGCGGAGAAGGTGGGCCGCCAGTTCCAGGCCCAGTACCCCGGCATCGAGGTGGTGGGCTGGGACTCGCCCATGGTGAACCTGGACGCGGGCGACGCGCAGAATGATCCCATCGTCGCCAGGATTCGCGAACAGGACCCCCACCTGCTCTTCGTCGCCCTGGGCAGCCCCAAGCAGGAGGTGTGGATCTCCCAGGTCGCCCAGAAGCTGGGCCCTACGGTGGCCATCGGCATCGGCGCCGGGTTCGACTTCATCGCCGGCACCGCGAAGCGCGCCCCGGAGTGGATTGCCCGCGCCGGCTTCGAGTGGCTCTACCGCCTCACCAACGAGCCCAAGCGCCTGTGGCGCCGCTACATCCTCAACGACTCCAAGTTCGGCTACATCCTCCTGCGCGAGCTGTGGCAGCGCACCAGCGGTAGACAGGGAGAGTGAGTCTCCAAGGACTCGCCAGCTTGGCTGTATGTCCTTGAATTCTGGGCTTGAAGGTCTTTGCCCTACCCTGGACATTTACAGCCAAGCTTGAGTATTCTAGCCCCGCACGCCTTTCACGGGGCGCTTCCTTCCAGTCAGACGACGGGCCGGACCACCGGGGCGCCAGCAGCGACGCGCAGGTGGGCGGGCCGGCGTGTGTCCTGGCGGTCCGGCCTTCCGCGTTCGGGGCGTGCTCACCCACACCTCCGGACGTTCCCCCATGTCACCAGTCGTTTCCCGTACGCCGGCCCGTTGGGCGGCGCGCGTCGCCGTGTTCGCGGCGGTGCTGCTGTCGGCCTTCGCTCTGCCAGCGGCCGCGGCCACCAACACGGAGGCCACGCAGAAGGCCATCCAGTTCCTGAGCGCGGACGTGGCCAACTGGACCACGTCGCAGAACTGCATCGCGTGCCACCGTCAGGGCGCGGCGGTGTTCGGTCTGTCGAGCGCCAAGGCCAATGGCTACAACATGGCCCAGGCCACCTCCAACGGCCGCACCATCCTGGGCAACCTGGACCTGCTGGGCGCGCGCATCAAGGCGGACCAGAAGCCCGCGGGCAACTGGCTGCACGAGGGCAGCGCCTACCCGAACGAGAAGACGAGCTGGGCCTCCTTCGGCCTGGCGGGCTTCGACCAGTACGTGTCCACGCAGTACAGCAGCTCGCTGGTGATGGCGGCCAACTGGGCGGTGGGCATCCAGCAGGCCAGCGGCCGGTGGCCGGAGGACCACATCAACTTCCCCGTGGACCACGGCAGCGTGCCGCTCACCGCGCGCTTCATCGTGACGCTGGCGCAGGCGAAGCAGCGCGTGGACCCGGCGAAGGCGGCGCAATACCAGACGGCCATCGACAAGGCGGCGGCGTACCTGCGCGCCAACCTCAACAACAACGACACGTCCGGCACCGGCGACGGCATGCCGTACACGTTCCAGAAGTCATGGGCCATCGTGGGCCTGAAGGCCGCGGGCCCCGGCGCCAACAACGTGAATACGAATGCCATCACCACCCTGGCCAACCAGCTCGCGGCGATGGCGCCGGTGGGCGGCAAGGGCTGGGGCAACCTGCCCACGGACGCGTCCAACGACTTCGCGACGGGCATCGGCGTGTACGCCATGTGCCTCGCGGGCCTGGAGCCGGCCAGCAACGCGCGCCTGTTCAATGCCATTGAGTGGCTGAAGTCGCGTCAGGCGGCGGACGGCAGCTGGGGCTCGGGCACGGCGACGCCGGACATCCCGACGACGTTCGCGTCGCTGGGGCTCGCGTGCTTCGGTGACTTCAGCGTGGAGGTGTCCGTGGTGGGCGAGGACATGAAGATGTTCCCCATCTACGACCCGGCCCTCCAGGAGACGACCTACACGTTCAAGGTGAAGAACCACGGCTATCAGGCGGACACGTACACGCTGGGCGCCGCGGGCGGCCTCCCCGGCTGGACGGCCACGCTGAGCCGGCCCACGGTGTTCCTGGCCTCCGGCGCGGAGTCCACCGTGACGCTCACCGTGCGCGCCCCCGCGAACCTGCTGCCGTCGCTGCTGTCGGAAATCACCGTCACGGCGGCCTCCGGTGGCGCCCCGGGCGTGTCGGCTTCGGCACGCG
Organism: Corallococcus sp. CA047B; assembly: GCF_003612065.1. Classification (NCBI taxonomy): domain Bacteria; kingdom Pseudomonadati; phylum Myxococcota; class Myxococcia; order Myxococcales; family Myxococcaceae; genus Corallococcus; species Corallococcus sp. CA047B. Next base: position 2,583 of record NZ_RAWD01000293.1, on the reverse strand, counting down.
TGCGCACGTACACCCCGCCCCCTCCTCCGGTGACGGGCCGCGCGACGACCACCAGCATCCTGACCCCTGCCGCGAACGCGCAGCTGACCATTGGCCAGGCGACGCTGCTGTCGGCCCGGGTGGTGGATGCGACGGGCGTCGTGGTGACGGGGCCGCTGAAGGGCGTCGTGACCTTCTTCGTGGCCGGCGTGGCGATTGGCGCGGATGACGACGCGAACGGCGACGGCGTGTTCTCCCTGCCGTGGAGCCTCTCCACGGACACGTGGACCGTCACGGGCGCGCAGGACTACCGCGCGGTGTACTCGGGCGTGACGCTGCCGACGCCGCCGAACCTGCTGGGCAGCACGGCGGCCCAGACGCTCATCATCAATGCCTATCCGTACACGCCGCCCGAAATCATCATGGGCAACCAGCCCGCGTTCATCCGGGAGACGACGCTGTCCGTGTGGGGTTTCGTGAAGCCGGCCACCAACGGCGCGGTCATCACCTCCGCGGCCTTCATCGTGAACGGCGGCGCGCCGGTGGTGGTGAACCCCGAGGCGAGCGGTGGCCTCGTCTACACGCCGGTGGAGCTGGTGGAAGGCCCGAACATCATCCAGCTCACGGGCCGCGACAACCTGGGTGGCATCAGCACGAAGCAGATCAACCTGACGGTGGACCGCATCCCGCCCGTCATCACCATCCAGTCGCCGGTGCAGGGCCAGGTCGTGGGCACGGCCATCGTGGACGTCACCAGCCAGATTGATGAGCAGACGCCGACCCGCGTGGAGACGCAGTGGGTGAACAACACGCTGCTGGAGTTCGGCACCGGCACGGTGACGCACCCGGTGAGCATGCCCAACTTCGGTGAGCAGGGCATCCTGGTGCGCGCCACGGACGCGGCGGGCAACGTGACGGAGGCCGTGGTGCACGTGTTCGTGGACGCGGGCACGCCCACCGTGACGACGGACCCGGCGGACGGGGCCACCTTCGGTCCTCGCGCCAATCACACGCTGCCGTATGTGATTCGCGTGTCCTCCATGTCCGCCACCACCGTGAAGCTGGGCAGCCAGATGTTCCAGCTTCCGCGCGGCGGCGGGGAAATCCAGACGTCGGTGGTGCTGGCGTCGGGCGTGAATACCCTCACCATCGACGTGACGAACGAGGCGGGCCGCAACGTCCGCACGACGCGCACCGTGCGCTATGACACGCAGGCGCCCACGGCCACGCTGCTCACGCCGGTTCCCAACGGCACGGCCAGCGGCGTCATCACCCTGACGGCCCGGGTGACGGATGCGCTGAGCACCATCAAGAACGTGGCCTTCACGCGGGACGGGTCCGGCATCCGCGCCGGCACGCTCCAGGCGAACGGGACGTGGACCGCGGAGCTGGACACCCGCGAGCTGCTGGATGGGACGCACACCGTGGATGTCTGGATGACCGACGCGGTGGACAACTTCGTCATCCAGAGCTTCAGCTTCACCGTGAAGAACAACCCCTGAGTCCCTGACAGGGATTGAGGCAAAGGCGGGGCGGCGGGCCTTCACGGGCCTTCCGCCCCGTCTGTCTTTTCCGGGGGTGTCAGCGCTTCGACAGCCGGCGGATCATCACCTCGTGCGCGGGATGGCGGGCCACGATGGCCTCCCCGTCCGGCAGCTCGAAGTCCGCGAACTCGAACCCTGGCGACACCGTGCAGCCCACCAGCGTGTAGTCGCCCAGCGTCTCCGCCGCCTGGAGCACGCCCGCGGGCACCAGCACCTGGGGCTGCTCGCCCTTCAGCACGTCGCGGCCGAGCACCGCCGTCTCCAGCCGGCCGTCCTCGTGCATCAGGTGCAACGACAGGGGGTCGCCGTCGTGGAACAACCACAGCTCATCCGCGCCCACCACCCGGTGCCACGCGGAGAAGATGCCTCGCGTCAGCAGGTAGTAGATGGCCGTCCCCGCCGACCTGCGCCCCCGGAGCGTCTGCACCTGGAACGCCGCCCGGTAGGTCTCCCGGTAGTAGCCCCCTTCCGGGTGGGGTTTGAGGTCCAGCCTGCGCACCAGTTCTTCGACCATGGTGGGCACAGTCTAACGCCTCACACTCTCAGGGCTTCTTCTTCTGCTGCTGCATCGCGGACGCCACCAGGTTCATCAGCTTGAGCTGGACCGGCGTCAGCCGCCGCAGGTTGCGCAAGAGCCGGCGCATCTCTGGCGGCTCCTCGTCGCCGCGCGCCCGGACCTTCTCCTTCGGCGCAGGGGCGGCGAACTCCTCGCCCAGGCCCAGCATGTTGTGCGGAGGGATGTTCAGGACGACGCACAGACGCCGCAGGTTCTGCACGCTGGGCAGCATGTGGCCGCGCTCCAGCCGGCCATACACTTCCGACGCCATGCCGATGCGGTCCGCCACGTCCGCCTGGGTCAGCCCCATCCGCACTCGCACCGTGCGCGCCGCAGCGCCCAGGATGCCCGCCAGTTCAGTGTCCATGTCCTTGCCAGTCCCCGGTAGGAAGCGCCCCCATGGCCGCGGGCGCACCGCATAACCCTGAAGGTCGGGTCATGTCACCATACCCCTGGCGTTTTTTCTCCCCCTCTTTTCACCCCCGCGTCCCCCGGTTTCCCCCC